>VGYV01000086.1 GCA_016872855.1 Planctomycetota bacterium | reverse complement strand
CGGCGTACTCAGTGGCCTTCAGGCGCTTTGGGCGCATACTCCACCCATTCCTGTTCCACAAGCACGCCGGCCTCGTCCTGCTGGAAGACCAGGAAGATCGCGGCGCACCGACGGCCCAGTCCCGGAGGGACAGCAGTGCCCCGCGGCAGGGCGGTCATCCCTTTCTGCCGTCCCTTCGGGACTGGCTGGTTGTAGCGCCTGAGTCCGGCGGCTAAAGCCGCCGGCAACCCACTGTCCTCCCTTCGGGAGCGACACACCCAAGCCTCTACGATCCTGCCCCATCACTGCTGGGGCGGCGTACTCAGTGGCCTTCAGGCGCTTTGGGCGCATACTCCACCCATTCCTGTTCCACAAGCACGCCGGCCTCGTCCTGCTGGAAGACCAGGAAGTGGCCGGTGCGGGGGTTCACGAGGACGAACACGTTGCCCTCCGCGTTGTAGGGGAAGCCCCTGAAGGTGGCCAGGTCGCGCTCCGACAGGCTTGGCTCGCCCCCAAAGGGATGGGAGTGGAACACGCCCACGACCCGCTGCCGCCGTTCGGGGCCGTAGCGTTCGTCAAGCTCAATATGGTACTCCACGACCCCCTGGGCCGTGAACTCAGCGTGGACGGGGCTGGCGTCCACGCTCCCCGTCGCCCAGTCGGTCACGCGCACGTAGCGCCGTCCCTCGTGCTGGCAGCGCTCGCCCACGAGAACGCCGAGCGCCTCGTTCGGCGCCTGCCGCTGGCAGAAGGCCAGAACCTCCTCGACGACGCGAGCGAGGATGTAGACCGGGTGACCCGTGACGCGTGACGCGTGATCAGACAAGGGACCGCCTCCTTCTCTCCTCTTGTCACGCGTCACGGGTCACGCGTCATGAGCCACCCACCGGGTCACTGAACTGGACCCCATGTGACGTATCTGCCGCGCTTCCGCTTGACCATGACCGCGCCGTAGCGCTTCCAGTCCTCGCGGCGGAGGACGGCGAGGGGGTCGTCGGGCGGGGCGCGGCGCTCGGCCTGCGGACGCACCCCACCGAAGGGGTCGAGTTCGACGGAGCGGTTGCGGAAGAAGACATCGTAGACCAGCGGCCCCAGCCGGGGGGCCTCGATGGCGTGCTGCACGAACAGGATCACCTCGTCAGTCGGGATTTCGGCCAGGTCCATCTTGTGCTCGCGGCGGCCCTGGGAGCCGGGGCACGTCCCCCCCTTCTCGTCGCGGAAGGCCTGGGCGCACGTGGGGCAGAGGAAGAGGTGGCACTCGCTGCACATCTTCCAGCCCTCGAGGATGGCCTCGCTGAGGAGCATGTTGCCGCCGTGGCCGAGGCAGCGGATGGAAATCAGGGATATGTCGGTTGGCATGACGCAGGCTCGGACGCGTGACGCGTGACGCGTGACAAGAAGGGAACTGCGCTCGTTCTCTCCTCTCACGCGTCACGCATCACGCGTCATGAGAAGACCATTACAGGATCAGCAACCTCGCTTGCTCCCCAATCTCCTTCTGCGCCGCCTCGTCGAACTCCAGCGTCGTGCGGCAGTCGAGGGCGATGCTGCCCCGGCTGCGGTGGACGTAGCCGTGGTATTCCAGGCGGCGGAGGACGGACTGGAATTGGTTCTCCGTGAGGTATTCGCGCCCAACGAGGGTCTCGCGCAGCTCTTCGATGGTGGCGCAGCGGCGGCGGCCGCTCTTGAGCACGAGATGGATGATCAGGCCCAGCACACCCTGATCGCCTTCGCTCAGCTCGACCGGGCCGCCGTGGGTGGCCGTGAGGCAGCACCAGGTGTCGCCCGCCCGGCGGTAGTCGCGGAGTTCGAGGCCGAGGGCCTCGGCCCTCTCGGCGAGCTTGGCGAGAAGCGCGTCGAGTTGTTCGTCGCCGACCCGCAACGCTTCGAGGAGCCGCTTCCTGGGCGCGCCGATGCACAGGCGCCCCGTCTCCTCGCGCCAGCGGGCGGTCAGGACGGCCATGAGCTGGGGCAGGAGCGATTCGTCGGCTGCCGCCTGTGGTTGCTGTTCGGCGGGCGTTTCGTCAGACACGGCGGATTCCTCTTCGGCTCGGGCACAGGGCGACCACGGTGCTGGGCACGGAGCGGCTCAGGGCGCCTTCGACGACCTCGATGTCCCCGTCGCGGTCGGCGAGGAGGGCGACCTCGCCGCGGCGGACGAGTTGCGAGAGGAGGTCGGCCTCGCCGCTCGTCAGGCTCTCGGCCAGTGCGTCGGGCTTGAGCTTGAGGCCGATGAGGCGCTTCTTCACCTCGCCCCGCATGGCCTCCAGGTCGGCATCCTCGACGCTCCGCATCCGCACGCGGCGCTCGCTGGCATCCAGCTCGTCGCGGAGGGCGTCGGCCTCTAGCGACGGCTCGATGGCATCAGGGGTAAAGCCGACGGAGGCCAGAAGGCCATTCGCGGCCAGCTTGAGCGGCCCGTGAAGGAAGACGACGGGCTTGGCCCGGAGCGCCACCTCGAAGCCGAGGCGCCGCAGGCGGAGCCGCGCGGGCACGTTGGAGAGCAGGCGCCGCGTGTCGCGCCGCGTCTGCATCTCGGCCAGCGAGCGATAGGCCACCCCGTCCAGCGTCCGCTCCGCCGGCGTCTCAAGCCGGCGGGCGAGCGGGGCCACGGTCTTGCGGTCGCCCTCCGACTCGCGCAGCGGCACGACCTCGCCCGTGGCCAGGCGCCGCTGGTACTTGTGCGCGATCTCCCAGAGGCGGGAGAGGACGGAATCATCGGGAGGATGGCCGCCGGGTTGTGGGGTCACGTCTGACATTGGCGTTGCCGGGTCCTGCAAAGGGATGAATGGATGGGTGGATGAATGGATGGGTGAAAGAAGAAGGGCCGCCCCATGCCCTTCTGGCATTCATCCATTCATCCAACCATCCATTCATCCATTCATCCTGCGCCATCCTCACTTCTTCGCCTGTCCCCGCAGCTTCGCCTCCACGAGGACGATGTGGCGGATGAGTTCGTTTTCTTCGAGTCCGAATGCCTCGGGGCAGAGGAGGACGAACTGCGGGACCAGGCGCGGCTGGCCGCGGGAGGTCATCTCGAAGGTCTTGCGGACGATGTCGAAGGCCGCCGCGGCGTTCGAGCGGTCGAGCCGCTGGGTGAACTCGTCAATGGCGTGGACTGGGGAGTCGCTGAGGGTGTGGAGGGACATGATGAGGGCTTCGGTGCAGAGCACCTTTTCGCCGCCACTGAGTTCGCGGTAGTCGAGCCACTGGGCGCCCTTGGTGCGGGCGCGGATGGCCAGCTCGGCCTTGTCGGGCTCCTCGACGTGGGCGGCTTCGAGCCGCACGTCGCGGAAGGCGCCGCCGCGCAGCAGCGTCTGCATCACGCGGCTCAGGTGCTCGACCATCGAGCGGACCTCGTGCTGCCAGATGTCGCGGCGCTCCGCAACGTCGGCCTGGAGCTTCTCGATGTGGCTCGTCCGCTCGGCGACATAGGTTTCGAGCTGCTCCAGCTCCTCCTCCTTGCGGCGGAGGTTATCTTCGTCTACCGTCTGGCCCACGATGGCGTCGAGCTTGCCCTTCACCTCGGCCTTCTCCTGGGCGACGAGGGCGGTGAGGCGGACCTCTGGCGGGCGCTTGCCCAGCGGCTCGGCCTCCTTCCGCGCCGCTTCGAGCTGGACGGCTGCGGCCTCGCCCTCCTCGCGGAAGCGGGCGACCACCTTCTCCTCCTCGGCGATGAGGGTGGCACAGCGGACGGTTTCGGCCTGGGCGTCCCGCACCTTCGCCTGAAGCTCGTCAAGGTTCGTCTCGATGGGCTGCTCGGAGCGTGCCATTTCGTTGATGGCGTCCTGAAGGGTCTTGATCTGCCCCGCCAGACGCGCGTCGTCGGCGGCCATTTGCGCGGTGCGGGCGGCCAGGCCCTCGATGCGCTCGCCAACGGTGCGGAGGCGCTCGGAGACCTCGGGGCGGATGCCGAGCTTGCGCAACTCGCCCTCAAGCTGGCGGGCGCGGCTGGCCAGCTCCGCGTGGCGGCGGAGGAGGCGATGAATGTGGGCGGGGCCTCCGCGCCCCGCGCGGGGCAGAGACGCCCCGCCCACAGATGGGGGCGTGGCGATGGGGGTGCCGAGTGGGGTGAAGATGGGCGCGGGCGGCCTCGTGAAGCCGCCGAAGGGGGCGTAGAAGCTGCGGCAGTCGGCGGTGAGGACTGGGCAGTCGTGGGCCTCGGCGAAGTCGGTCAGCTCATTGGCGTCGCCCGACGCCTCGGCCACGGCGCCCCGCAGCACGCGCCGCAGGAAGGCCAGGCAGTGCGCCTCGCCGTCCAACAGGTCGAAGGCGAAGCCGTGGACGCCCTTTGGCAGGCGCGGGCGGCGGAGCTTGGCCTCGCCGTGGCCCGCCTCTCCGAGGCGGTTCCCCTCCGCCCCGGAGGGGCGGGCTACTTCGCTGTGGCGCACCACGGTGACGGGGGGCTTGCGATGCGGGAACAGCTCGTCGAAGAGCGCCTTGGCCGCGGCGTAGGCGTCGCGGTCGCGGGCGACGAAGGCGAAGAGGTTGCGCCCCGCCAGGCAGCGGACCGCCCGCTCCCAGGGCTCCTCGCCGGGGCGGATGCGCACGAGCGAGATGACGGGGCCGATGAGCTGCCCCTGCATCTTTCGCTCTGCGATGGCCCTCTGGAACGCGGCGCAGCCGTCGAGCATCTCCTGCTCGAAACGTGTTGGTTCCGCCTCGATGTAGCCGCAACCGTCGGGAGCCCATTGCCGGCAATGGGCGCTGCGGTCGGCAAGCGGGACGCTTGCCGCTACGTCCTCGTCCTCGGCTGCGCCGAGTTCGGCATCGAGGCTCTCGACCTCGCGGAGCGTCCGCGACATCTCCTGCTCCACGCGGAGCAGTTCCGTCTGGCGCTCCTGGAATGCCTGGGCGTTCTCCTTGCCCTTTTCCGTGGCGAGGATGCGGGTCAGGTCGTCGCGCTCGGCCTGGAGCCGGGCGAGATCGGCCACCGCCTCGTCGCGGCTCTGCTGGAGGTGGATGCGTTGGCCGACGAGGCGTTCGAGGGTGGACTTCTCGCGGACGATGGCCGCGCGTGCCTCGGTGGCGCGGCGGGTGTGGTCGGCAAGGTCGGCCTCGGCGCGGCGAAGGGCGTCCTGCGCATCACTGAGTGAGGACTTGCAGCGGTCGAGGCGTGCGACGGCGCGCTCCGTGCGCGCGAGCACGCCGTCGCGTGCGGCCTCGGCGTCGCGGACGACTGCCCAGGCGTGCTCGATGCAGAGCGCGGCGTGCTGCTCGATGTACTTGCTCCGCTGGCGGATGATTTCGAGGCGCTCGCGGATGCTGGCCACAAGGTCGCGCTCCCAGGTGAGCTTCTGGCGGAGCGGCTCGGTCTGGCGGTTCGCGTCCTCCAAGTGGATGAGGGCCTGGCGCAGGTCTTCGAGGTATTGGAGGCGGCCCGTGGCCTCCAGCAGGCTTTCGAGCTTCTTGCGGCCGCTCTCGCCGGCGAAGACGTCCACCACGCCCTCCTCGGTGAAGGCGAGGCGGTTCGCGGCCTGGATGTTGACGGAGCGGAAGAGGTCGCGGAGCTGCTGGCCCGAGATCTGGCGGGTCGGCCACTCCTGGTCGGCGGAGCCGAGGCGGTACTGCACGCTGCCCGAGGCAGTCACGCGGGTGGCGATGCGGACGACGTCGCAATCCAGTTCGCGGGCCAGTTCCTCGTGGGGCGGCTTGAGGAGGCGGTGGCCATCGGCGAGGGGGTTGCGCACATCGAGCGTCAGGCGTGCATCCTCGCCCGTGGGGCCGATGACGGAGGCCATGCCGCGTGCGCGGGCGGGGGTTGGGTGGACGCCGAGCGAGAGGCGGAGCGCCTCCAGCACCTGCGTCTTGCCCGAGCCGTTGGCGCCCGTAAGGAGCAGGATTGGCCGCTCGCCGAGGTCCACCTCGGTGTTCGCGTGCAGCTTGTAGTTGTGCAGCCGCAGCTTTGCGAGCAGAAGAAGCCGGTCAGCCATTGAAACCCCGAAACCGCGACCCGGGTCGCGGGCAGAGACTCATCGCGGCAAGCCGCGTGGAAGGCAACTGGAAGCCCCTGTCCCCTCGAACGCCTGCGCACTCTAGCGCCGGCGGCGAGGAATGTCAACAGCAAAAAGCCCGGGCCGCATCCTGCGTCGCCGGGAACGCGACCTGAGAGGCCCAGCAGAGGACCAGGCGACTGAGGAATCAATGCGCCCTCAGAAGTCGGTCTCGGCCCGCAGGCGCTCGATCTGGGCCTTCAGTGCCTCCTCGTGGACTCTGACGTTCCCGCCCCGCTTGAGCATGGCGCGCAGCGGACGGAGAGAGGCGATCCTGGGGCACCCCCAAGACTCGACGTCGCAGAGATTCGGCAGAAGGGCGAGAGGGCCCAAGCTCGCGACTTGCTCGCAGCGGGTCACTCTGAACTTCGTGAGTGCAGTCAGCTTGCCGACTGGCTCGATGCTGGTGAGCTTCGGGAAGCCGTAGAGACCGAGTTCGCGCAGAGAGCTCAACTGGCCGATGGGGCCAAGGTCGGTAACCTCTGGGCACACGCTGAGCCCGAGCTCTCGCAGGTTCCTCAACTGGGCGAGGCCGCAGAGGTCGGCGATCTTCGGGCACTCATTCACCGACAAGCACTCCAAGCCGTGAAGGGAGGCCAAGGGGCTGAGGTCCGCGATCTCTGGGCACTCGCTCAAACGGAGCTTCCTGAGGCCGGCGAGCTTGCCGAGCGGCCCGATCGCCGCGAGCTTCGGCAGTTCCCAGAGCTCAAGTTCGCTGAGGCCCCTCAGTTCCCCAATCGGCCCAATGTCGGCGACAAGCGGGCACCGGCCCATGTCGAGCCGCCGCAGATTCCTGAGCCGGGCGAGGCCGGCCACGCCGGTGAGTTTCGGGCATCCGCTCAGCTCCAATTCGTCCAGGTTGTCAAGAGAGTCCAGGGAACCGAGGTCGGACAGCTCCGTGCAGTCCATGATCTCCATCATCCTCAGCTCGGGCATTCCCGTGAGGCCCCGAGTATCGGCGATTTTCGGGCACCCGTAGATGAGGATGCGGCGGAGATTGGCCATGCGGGCGAGGGGCGCGATGTCGGTCACGCCTTCACACCGCCGAAGATACAGATAGGTCAGGCTCGACAGGTTGGCGAGCGGGCCGAGGTCTCGGGCCTTCTCGCCCACGGTGAGCGCGAGGGTCTCAATGCGGGGCAGGCGGCCGAGGGGCGTGATGTCAGAGACAGCTTCGCATCCCGAGATGTCCAGCTTCCGCAGGCTCGCGAGTGAGCCGAGGCCACTGAGGTCCGAGACCGCTGGGCCAACCTCAAGGGTAAGGTCCCGCAGTTCGGCGAGCCACGCCAGCGGGGAGAGGTCCGACACGGCCGGGCAATGGGTGATCCGGAGCTCCTGTACCTGGGTGAGCGAGCCGAGACCCGTCAGATCCGCGAGCTTTGGACACTCCGAGAGGGTGAGAGAGGCGAGCTCCCTCAACCCGGCAAGCGGCTTGGTATCTGTCACTTGCCCCAGCCCGAAAAGCCTTACCTCCCTCAGATTCGGCAGGCTCTCGAGCAAGCGAATGTCGCTCGCCTGAGGGAGGCGAAATACCTCCAGTTCCTCCAGGCTTGCGAGTCGGGCGAGGGGGGAGAGGTCGCGGAACTTGGTCTGCCAGTCGAACTGGAGCCGCAGCTTCGTCAGCCCTGCCAGGGCGCCTAGCGGAGCGATGTCGGCAACATCGCGGCCCGGCCAGAGCTCCAGGTGGGTCAGGTCGACCAGATCCGCTAGCGGGCGGAGATCCACTGGGCCGGGAGCCTTCGTCATGCTGCGAAGGTTAAGCGACCGGAGGTTCGTCAGCCGCGCGAGGGGCCGCAAGTTGTCCATGTTGATGCGTTCATGTAGGTACAAGACTTCGAGGCGGCTCATGTTCCCAAACGCCGCCAGGTCTTCGATGACAGGGAGTTCTCTTCCTGGCACCGGCCCGTACACTGTAGTGGCGACGTAGAGCGAATTCAGGCGCGGCAACCGGCCCACCCGCGCCAGAAGCTCCGGCGACGGCGGCCCCTCGTGCCCAGTCAACAGGTGCAGCGCCATCACGCCGGGGCAACGCGCCAGGAACTCAGGCAGGCCCGCCAGGGTGTCACCCTTCACTTGGAGCGCAACCTCGATCTCCTGTGGGACCGGCGGCAAGAGACGCAGGTGCCCTGCGTCGCACCAGATCGTCAGCGGGCTGACACGGTCCTCAATCGCCTTGCGCAGCGCGGGAAGCTCATCGGGGCGCTCCCCAGCCACGATCACGCCTACGAGCTGCCGCGGCTTGCCATCCACGCTCACAAAGACCCGCGGCCCGTCCTGCTCGTACCGGAGCTGCTTTCCCCCGCGGTACACGAAGGCCCACCCGATGTCGCCCCTTTCTGGTTGCGCCCACTCGCCACGCACCAACCTCACGGGAGTGGGTCGGGCGGAGTGACCAGGGGGCGTGATCAGCACTGGCGCGTCGCCTGCCCCCTTGCCCTCTCCGCCGCGGCCGTCATGCTGCGCCCCGTGGAGGGCCAAGAGCGCCGAGGCGACAAGCAGCAGCCTTCCCATTCTCTCTCCTCCTCAACCGGCATGCGGCTTCTGAGGCAAGGCATTCGGGGCCGTCACTCCCACCATGGTGCTACCCCCGGTGTTCTATGCTGCACGGATACAGTGTAGCTCACAGCAGGCCGTCCTTCTTCAGTTCCGCGCGGATCTCTGCGTAGGGGCGGAAGCTGTGAGCCGAACGAACGGCTTCGTCGAGTTCGAGCGCGTCCTCCATGTCCTCGACGTGGCGCAGGAGGCGGCGATAGGTGCGGATGTCGAGGACCACGGCGCTGGGTTTGCCGTCAGCCGCGACAACGTACTTCTCGTTGAGTTCGATCATCGTCCGTCTCCTCGGGTTCAGGCCCTGTCCCAACGGCATTCTACCAGAGGGAGGACGGGCATGCCATTGCTTCTTGGATGAGGGCGTTGCGCGCGGGCGGGGCGATGGGCGCCCCGCCCGCGGGCAGGAATCAGGGTCACTTGACCTCGCTGAACCGCGACTTGGGGGCGCCGCAGACGGGACACTTGTCGGGCGCCTGGCCGAGGACGGTGTTGCCGCACACGCCGCAGACGAAGATGGCGGCGGCGGGCAGGTCCTTGCCGCCCTTCACGGCTTCGAGGGCCTTGCTGTAAAGCCCGTGGTGGATTTCCTCGACGGCCATCGCGTTCTTGAACGATACGAGGGCCGGCTTGTTGCCATCGGCCTCCGCCTCGGCGACGAAGTGGGGGTACATCTCTCGGAACTCGTGGCCTTCGCCCGCCACGGCGGCCTCGATGTTCTCGACCGTGGTCTTGATGCCGCCCATGACGCGGAGATGGGCGTGCGCATGCACCGTCTCGGCCTCGGCGGCGGCTCGGAAGAGCTTGGCCACCTGGGGAAGGCCATCAGCCTCGGCCTTGTTTGCAAAGGCCAGGTACTTCCGATTCGCCTGGCTTTCCCCCGCAAATGCCGCCTGAAGGTTGTCCAACGTCGCCACACCGGCCTCCTTTCGTCTGGCCACCAACGCGTGACCCGTCCCCTGGGAGCATGCGCCGCTCCTTTCATTCTACCTACACTCCGTTCCGGAGCAAGGGGAATCCGGGTACTTCGGGGCGTTTGACGAGCATCGGGCCGAGGGGTATAATCGGAGCGCGGTGCGGAGGTGGTCCACCCCCGCCGCGTCGGGACCCGGCCGTTGTCGCCGCCAGGCCAAGAGGCAACGCTGTGGTAGAGCCGCGCGCACGCGCCGAGCTTGTAAGCCGCGAGGTCCTCGCAGGACGGCTCCGCGAGGAGGTGTCGCGCGCCACGCGGCACCGGCTGCCGCTGGCGCTCCTGGTGTTCGACTTCGGCCCATCGAGGGAGGGTGAGCGGGCGCTGGAGCAGGTGACGCGGGCGGCGGCGCTGCTGGCGCGGGCCGTGGTGCGGCGTGACGACGTGGTGGGTCTGCTGGGTGCCGGCGCATTTGCCGTCGTGGCCAACGCCACGCGCGAGGGGGCGAGCGCGCTGGCCGCGCACCTGGCCCGCCAGATCAAGGCCGTGGAGTTCGCGGGAGCTGACGGCCCCGTGCCGGTCGAGTTGCGGTACACGCTGGCGTGCCTCTCGGAGAACGTCACGGCCGACGATCTCCTGAAGCAGGCCAGGGTGGCTCGGGCGACTCTTGTGGTTGGAGACTGAGCGCGATGGCGAATCGGTGGCGTTGTGCGAATTGCGGCTATCGGCTCGAAGCGGACGTGCCGCCTGAGCGCTGCCCCGGATGCAAAGAGGCGTGCGACTTCATAGACGACAACCGCTACGTCCCGATCGAGGAGGGCGGCCCCGAGGGGCCGGACGCCGTGGCCGTCACCGTCCTGCCGCAAGTGCAGGCCGAGGCGTGCACGGGCTGCCGCAAGTGCCTCGACATCTGTCCCGCCACGGCCATCAGGATGAAGGGCGAGGTGGCCTGGATTGACCCCGACCTGTGCGATGGCGATGGCATCTGCATCGCGGCGTGCCCGGAGGGGGCGATCGTCCTGCCCGAATAGTCCGTCGCCAAATGACCGCGGGCGAGCACCTGGTACGCGTTTAGCGAGGGGGCTCTTCCCCCTCCCCCTTGGGGGGAGGGCCGGGGTGAGGGTGCCTTCCGCGAGGCCGGCGAGGACACAAGCACCCTCACCCCACCCCTCTCCCCGAGGGAGAGGGGGCAAGCGCTCGCCTGGCCAAACAGGTACAGCACCTGGGTGCTCGCCCGCGCTGCCTTGGGGGCGATGCTCAGCCGGCGGCGGCTACTCGTACCGCTCGAACTCCTCCTGGCCGTGCCAGCGGATGGAGTCGGGTGCGGGAATCCGCTCGCCCTTCGGCGCGGCATCCACCTTGTAGAACGGCGGCGGGATGCGGAGGCCGCGGATGTTGAAGAAGCTCAGGAAGAAGTCCACGGCCTCGGCGGGGTTGATCTCGGCCTCGATGCCGGGCAGGAACGGGAGCGCGATGGTCGCACCCACCGTGTGCCAGGGGCGGTTGGCGTCGTAGAACTCCCGATACGTCGGCGCCGCCATGATGTCGTCCACCCGCCCGAAGAAGCGGTTGGTCTTCTGCGCGTCCTCGGTGATGCCGGCAGGGGAGGTCTTGCGGCCGATCCAGGCCCAGTAGAAGATGGAGAAGCCGACCTCGGTGCGGCCTTCGCCGTAGATGCCGGCGCTCGGCCCCTCGAAGCCGACCTTGGTGCCCGAGAAGCGGCCGAAGCCGAGCTGGACCAGCCGCGTCGCACGCACGTTCACGAGGAACGACAGGTCGTCGCTCAGCGACAGCTTGAGGTTGAAGATGTCGAGGAAGTCATTCCCACGAGCGATCAGATAGCGGCACAGCGGGTCGCGCGCGGGAGGCGGCGGCGGGGCCTCTTCGGCGCCCGGCTTTGGTGGCGTGGGCGGGGCATCAGCCGCGCAGACAATCAGTCCACACGTCGGAAGGAATCCCGCCACCAGGACGGCCAACAGCCACTTGCGCATTGCGCGTCCCCCAAACGAGTTCCGTGCGCGACGAGGCTTCACGAGTCCCCGCCTGCGGCAATTATAGCGAAGCCCGGCGGCCTGTCAAGCCGCCGGGCAACGAAAAATGCTATCGTTCCCCTAGCGCTCGTCGGCTGCATGGCGAGCGCTCATGAGTTGGCCGGCTCAGGAACGAGGCCGGCTTCGCGCAGGCGGTAGAGGTCGGTCCCGCCGGGCGAGATCTCCGACTTGGTGAAGAGCTGCGAATGCTCGCGCAGATATGCCTCCACGGCATGGGTGGGCAGCCCAAGCATCCTGGCTATGCCCCCAGGGCTTCTCCAGGCGTTTCCCTCGCTGGCGAAGACCCGGGCGATGCGCTGACCCAGAGCATCATCGGGCAGCTCGGCTCTCATCAGTTGCTCCCTTCCTCTTCGGGCCGACACAGGCACTCGGGTCTCACCCGCGTCGCCACAATGTCCTCAATCGTGTCTCGGAACCCCGGGCTGCTGATGACCTCCCTCACCCGCCGGGAGGACTCGAGTTCCCTCAGAATCTCCTCATACAGGTGCTTGGGCCACTTGACCGTGATGAGCGCGACCGTGAGCACGACCACGAGGAACAGCCCAGCCATGATACACACGGAGGCGAACTGATAGGGGCCCGTCATCTGCGAGTTGGCGACCACCACGCCGATGATGCCCTCGATCACGAGCAAAGCGAGCGAGAAGAAGATCAGCGGATTCCGCACCGCGCCGAGCACGCTTCCTCGCGCCTCCCTCCTGCCCATCGCTCGCTCCTTTTCGCTGGACCCCGGGCGCACATCGGCTGGCCACTGCCACAGATCGAGGATACACCGCGCGCGACCGTCTGTCAAGTGCCGCAGTCTGGCGCCCGTATCCTCCGTGGGACGCGGCTCCGGCTTCCTCCTCAGAACGCGTCGCGGAACAGCTCGATCCGCCAGCCGGTGCCGGCGGCGGCGCGGGTGAGGGCGACGACGTCGAAGCGGCAGGGGGTGTCGATGAGGCGGTGGCGGTCGAGGTAGAGCTGGGCGATTCGGCGGAGCTTGGCCTGCTTGCGGCGGTCCACCGCGACCTCGGGCGGGCCGTAGTCGTCCGACGCTCGGCTCTTGACCTCCACGAACACCACCATCCCGTCGTCAATGGCCACAAGGTCAATCTCGCCGAGGCGCGTGGCGAAGTTCCGCTGGACGATCTGGTAGCCCTGGCGGCGGAGGAAGTCGGCGGCGGCATCCTCGGCGGCCTGGGCGTCGGCGCTGAGCTTCATTCGCTCTTGACCGTCTTCTTCTCGCGCAGGCGGGTCTTCTTGCCCACCCGCTGGCGCAGGTAGTGGAGCTTGGCGCGGCGGACCCGCCCTGGGCGCTTGACGACCTCGACCTTGACGAGCTTGGGCGACTGGGTGGGGAAGGTGCGCTCGACGCCCTCGCCCTGGACGATTCGTCGGACGGTGAACATCTCGCGGGTGCCGTCTCCGCGGCGGGCGATGACGGTGCCGTTGAAGACCTGGGTGCGCTCCTTCTCGCCCTCGACGACGCGGACGTGGACGTTGACGGTGTCGCCGACCTGGAACTCCAGGGGATTCTCGCGCACCTGGCGGCGCTCGACCTCGCTGACGGTTCGGTTCATCGCACGCATCCTTTCTGTTCGCGGGGCAGGGACGCCCCGCCTACAGGGGGGCCGCCTGGCCCGCGGCGGCAAGGTCGGGCCGGCGGGCCAGGGTCCGCTCGCGGGCGCGCTCGGCGCGCCACTGGCGAATGGCCTCGTGGTTGCCCGACAGCAACACGTCGGGCACGGCCCGCCCGCGAAAGACGGGGGGCCGGGTGTATTGCGGGTAGTCGAGCGAGCCGTCCTCGAAGGACTCGAGGGCGGCCGACTCGGGGTCGCTGATTGCGCCGGGAAGGAGCCGGACGACGGATTCGACGACGACCATCGCGGCGGCCTCGCCGCCGGCGAGCACGTAGTCGCCGATGGACAGTTCCTCGGCCCCCAGGCCCTCGGGGATGCGCTCGTCGAAGCCCTCGTAGCGGCCGCAGACGAGCATCAGGCGCGGCTCGGCGGCCAGCTCGCGGGCGAGGGCCTGCGTGTAGGTGCGGCCTTGGGGGGAGAGGAGCAGCTTGCGCGCGGGCGGCTGGGCCGCGGCGTCGGCGGCCTCGGCTGCGGCGAAGACTGGGCCGGGCATCATCACCATGCCGGGGCCGCCGCCGTAGGGCCGGTCGTCCACCTTCCGGTGCTTGTCGTCCGTGTGGTCCCGTATGTCCCACAGGCATATCTCGACGATTCCGCGCTCGCGCGCGAGGCGCACGAGGCTCTCGTCGAGGAACCCGCGGAAGATGGCGGGGAAGAGGGTGAGGATGTCAATCCGCATGGCTGCACCTGTCATCGGCCGGCCACGAGCCACGAGCTACGAGCTTCGAGCCAAGACACAGGGGGAAACTCCCGCGCCAGTGCTGCTCGCTGCTCGCTGCTCGCCGCTCGCGGCTCGAAGCTCGTGGCTCGCGGCTCTACTGCTTGGCGTAGATGCCGTTCTTCTTGAGGATGGCGGCTACGGCGGCGCTGGGCTGGGCGCCCTTGTCGAGCCAGGCGACGATGCGCTCGCGGTTGAGCGTGACCTTCTTCGCGTTGTCGGGCTCGAGGGGGTCGTAGACGCCCAGGTCCTCGTCGAGCGCCCGGCCGTCGCGCGGCGCGTGGGCATCGAACGCCGCGATGCGGTAGTGCGGGCGGTTCTTGCGTCCAAGCCGCTTCAGTCGAAGTCTCACCACGTTCTGCTGGCCTCCTTGGGGGAAATGGGGCACTCTAGCCGAAGCCGAAGATGCCTTTGCCTCTCCGGCGCATCTGCTTCATCATCTTCTGCATCGCGCGGAACTGCTTGAGCAACCCGTTCACGTCGTGGGGCTCGGTGCCGGAGCCGGCCGCGATGCGGCGCCGCCGGCTGTGGTCTATCACGTCGGGGTGCGACCGCTCCTCGGGCGTCATCGAGTAGATGATCGCCTGTATCTGGTCGAAGTCCTTCTCGTCCACCTCCTCCATCCCGCCCAACTTGTCGCCGAAGGGGAGCATCTTGAGGAGGCTCTTGATGGGGCCCATCTTCCGGACCTGTTCGAGCTGTCGGACGAAGTCGTCGAGTGTGAAGCTGGCGTCGCGCAGCTTCTTCTGGAAGTCCATCGCCTGCTCGCGGTCTATGCTCTCCTGGGCCTTCTCGACGAGGGTCCGCACGTCGCCCATCCCGAGGATGCGGTCGGCCATGCGCTCGGGGTGGAACTCTTCGAGGGCTTCGAGCTTTTCGCCGACGCCGACGAACTTGATCGGCTTGCCCGTCACGGCCTTCACGCTCAGGGCCGCGCCGCCCCGGGCGTCGCCGTCCAGCATCGTCAGGATCACGCCGTTCAGCTCGAGCTGCTTGTTGAACTCGGCGGCGCTGTTCACCGCGTCCTGGCCCGTCTGAGCGTTGCACACTAGGAGTATCTGGTCCGGCTCGATCCGCTCGGCGATTTCGCGCACCTCGGCCATCATGGCGTGGTCAATGTGCAGGCGGCCGGCCGTGTCCAGGATGACGGCGTTCAGGCCGTTCTCCTCGGCGTAGCGGACGCCCTTCTTGCAGACGCGTGGGGGCGAGGCCTGGCGGTCGGTGAAGACTGGGATGCCTGCGGCGGCGCCGACCTGCTCGAGCTGGTCCACGGCAGCCGGGCGCTGGAGGTCGGCCGCCACAAGGAGCGGGTGCCGCCCCTTCTTCCGCAGGTAGATGCCCAGCTTGCCCGCCGTCGTCGTCTTCCCGTGGCCCTGGAGGCCGCACAGCATGATCACCGTGGGGCGCTTGTCGTTCGTCGGGATCGCCGAGTCCACCGGCCCCATGAGCTGAATCAGCTCGTCGTAGACGATCTTGACGACTTGTTGGCCGGGGGTGACGGAGCGGATGACGTCCTGGCCGACGGCGCGCTGCTGGACGCGCTCGATGAAGTCGCGGGCGACCTTGTAGTTCACATCGGCTTCGAGGAGGGCGGTGCGCACCTCCCGGAGGCCCTCAGCGATGTTCTTCTCGTTGAGCTGGCCGCGGGAGGTGAATGCCTTGAGCGCAGCCTTGAGCCGTTCGGACAGTGCCTCAAACACCGCTTACTCCTCCCCGTCCTTGGGCTTGTCCCGCGCCTCTTCGCCGTCGTCGTCGCGGGTGATCTCGGCGCCGAGGGCATTCAGGCGCTCCTCGATCCGCTCGTAGCCGCGGTCGAGGTGGTAGATGCGGCGGACCCTGGTTTCGCCCTTCGCCACGAGGCCGGCCAGGACCAGGCAGGCGCCTGCCCGCAGGTCCGAGGCCATGACCGTGGCGCCCGAGAGCTTCGCCCCGCCGTTGACGATGACCGCTGGGCCTTCCTTCCGCAGGTCGGCCCCCATCCGCTGGAGCTCGGCCACGTGCATGAAGCGGTCGGGATATATCTTCTCCGTCACCACGCTGATGCCGTCGGCCAGGCAGAGCATGGCCATGAGCTGCGCCTGCACGTCCGTGGGCACGCCGGGATAGGGCAGCGTCGTCACGTCCACGGGCGCGAGTTTCTCCGGGCCGACCACGCGGCAGGCGCTGTCGGAGGTGGTCACTTCGGCACCGGCGCTGCGGAGGATGTCAATCACGGCGCCCAGGTGCTCCGTGCACACGCCCTCCACCGTCACGTCGCCCCGCGTCATGGCGGCGGCGACCATGAAGGTCGCCGCCTCGATGCGGTCGGGGATCACGCGATGGGTCGCGCCGCGGAGCCGCTCGACTCCCCGAATGCGGACGAGCGGGGAGCCGGCGCCCTCGACCCGTGCGCCCATCTTGTTGAGGAACGCGGCCAGGTCGGCCACCTCGGGCTCGCACGCCGCGCCCTCAATGATCGTTACGCCGTCGGCCAGCGTGGCGGCCATCATCGTGTTGGCCGTGCCGAGCACGGTTGAGCCGAACGGCCCGCCGAGGAACACGCTTGCCCCGTGCAGGCGCGGAGCGTCGCCCACCACGTAGCCATCCTCGATGGTCGTGGGTGCGCCGAGGGCCTTCAGCCCCTTGCGGTGCAGGTCAATGGGCCGCACGCCGATCACGCAGCCGCCGGGCAGCGACACTCGGGCCCTGTGCCGCCGGGCCAGGAGCGGCCCGAGCACGCAAATCGAGGCACGCATCTGCCGCACCAGGTCGTAGTGCGCAAGCGTCGGCCCCGCGTCCTGCACCTCCAGGCGGACCGTGCCGTCCGCGTCGCGTCCCCCACGCACGCCCAGGGCGTCGAGCACCTTGAGCAGCGTGTGCACGTCGCGCACGTCCGGTGAACCCTGGATCACCGACTGCCCTTCGCCCAGGAGCGTGGCGGCCATGATCGGGAGCACGGAGTTCTTGGCACCCTTGACCTGCACGGTGCCCTTGAGCCTGGCTCCGCCTTTGACGATCAACCTGTCCACCGCGATCCATCCTCTCACGCGGAGGCCTGGGAGCCCTGCGCGGCCGCGTGGCGCGGCCCGCGTCGGGCACGGGGCACGGGGAGGTCGGCTCCCGCTCGCTCCGCGAATCACATCTCCTGAGCGTGTCGCCCAGGCCCCGTCCGAAGGAGCAGGCCCGTTCGGAGTCCCGCCTTCAGGCGGATTCGGGTGAGAGAAGACCGCCTGAAGGCGGGACTCCCAACGAGTTCACGCTCCGGGCAACACGCCCTTCACCTGCATCGAGGCGATGCGGGGGATGCCCTGGTAGTCGGGCGTCACCTGCATCGCCCCGTAGGCTTCGGTCTCCTTCGCCAGCTCGAGCACGCCCTGGGCCTGGCCCGCCCCGATTTCGAGGACGAGCCATCCGCCCGGCTTGAGCCACGGCGGCGCGCCACCAATGAGCACGCGCAAGCAGCTCAGGCCGTCGGGGCCGCCATCGAGGGCCGCGCGCGGCTCGTGGTCCCGCACCTCGGGCATCGCCCGTTCGAGGTCGGGCGCCGCCACGTAGGGCGGGTTGCTCAGCACGGCGTCGAAGCACGTGCCCGCCTCCAGCGCGGCAAACCAGTCGCCCTGCCGGAACTCGATTCGGCCGCTCACGCCGTGGTGCTCGGCGTTGGCGCGGGCCACGGCCAGCGCCTCCGCCGACACATCGGTCGCCACCAAGCGGGCCAGCGGCCTGTGCGTCGCCACCGCTATGGCGATGGCCCCGCTGCCGGTGCCCAGGTCGGCCACCAGGGCCTCCTGGTCCTTTGCCAGCAGCGCGAGCGCCCGCTCGACCAGCAGCTCCGTCTCGGGCCGCGGAATGAGCACCGCCGGCGTCACCTGCAGCGGGAGGGAGTAGAACTCGCTCTCGCCGGTCAGGTACTTGGACGGGATGCGCTGAAGGCCGCGCGCCCGCACCATTTCGCGGAAGCGGGCGAGCGCGTTGCCGGTCGGCACGTGGTCGAAGCGGGCGTACAGGTCAATCCGCTTCCAGCCCAGCGCGTTGGCCAGCAGCAGCTCGCCGTCCAGCCGCGCGCCCTCGATGCCCTTGCTCTCAAAGAACCGCGTCGTCCACTGAAGCAGCGCCTGGATCGTCCAGACCCGCGCTGATTCCTCTGTCCTCAATCGTCCTCGTCCTTCGTCCTCGTCCCTCGTCCTCGACTTCCCTCCCTCGTGTCCGCGAAGAAGCGATTACGAGGACGAGGAGGAGGACGAGGACGATTCAGGACAAGCCACGGCTCCGAGCGGCACTGGCTTGTGAGCGTTACCACGTCAGCCTGCCCTCGGCAGGCGGCAGGCGGTAGCCACGGGCGTCAGCCCGTGGAACGCCCGTCCACAGCCCCAGCCCCCGCAGGGGGCGGCAGAAGCTCTCGCCGCCACCTCCTGCCACCCCCTGCGGGGGTTGGTCCTCGGTTCACGCCCCTCTTCCACGGGCTTACGCCCGTGGCTACCGCCTGACGCCCTGTCGGGCTTCGCCCAGCGCCACCCCTCACAGCTCCCCTAGCCGCTGCCGCTTCTCGTGCTCCACAAGCGCGCTCACCACGTCGTCCAGGTCCCCGAGCATGATCGCGTCCAGCTTGTAGAGGCTCAGGCCGATGCGGTGGTCGCTGAGGCGGTTCTCGGGGAAGTTGTAGGTGCGGATGCGCTCGCTGCGGTCACCAGTGCCCACCTGGGAGCGGCGCAGGTCGCCGCGAGCCTTCGCCTCCTCCTCGCGCTTGCGCTCGTAGAGGATCGAGCGGAGCACGCGGAGCGCCTTCGCCCGATTCTTGTGCTGCGAGCGGTCGT
>VGYV01000085.1 GCA_016872855.1 Planctomycetota bacterium | reverse complement strand
GATTGCGGGGAAGTTGTGGTTCCTCACGGTGCCCTCGCTGGCCGTGAGCCTTGCCACGGGCGCCGTGCGCGCGGCCACGTTTGCGAGCCACGAGCATCCCGGCCCGGTGACTGGCTCGGTGGTCGCAATGCTCGTGGCGAAGCACGTTGTCTTCGCCGCGTTCGTGGTCTGGGCCGTGCGGGTCCACTGGGTCTCGCGCAACTGGAGGCGTGCGTGATGGACCGCGTCCTCCTCATCACTCCCCCCTATCACTGCGGCGTGGTGGAGTCGGCCGGCCGCTGGCCCAACCTGGGCTTCATCTACATCGCGGGCGAGCTGCGCCGGGCAGGCTTCGAGCCGGTCATCTACGACGCCATGTCGCTCTTCCACGGCTACGACGACATCCGCGCCCGCATCGAGGAGGTCCGCCCACGCTTCGTCGGCGCCACCGCCATCACGGCCACGGTCAACGACGCCGTGAAGGTCCTCGCCCTTGCCAAGCAGGTTGACCCGACCATCACCACCCTCGTCGGAGGGGTCCACCCCACCTTTTGCTATGAGGAGGTCCTCCGGCAGCACGGCGACGCGGTGGACTACTGTGTCCTGGGCGAGGGGGAGCGGACCATGCCCGAGCTGCTCACGGCGCTGTCCTCCGGGGATTCCCCCGCGAAGGTGGCCGGCGTCGCTTACCGCGAGGGCGACGCGGTGGTGCGGACGCCTCCCCGGCCGCTCCTCGCCGACCTTGACAGCCTGCACCCGGCCTGGGACCTGGTGAACTGGGACGATTACCCGCTCTACTTCATAGACGACTCGCATGTCGCCATCCTAAGTTCTTCGCGGGGCTGCATTTACGGCTGCTCGTTCTGCTCGCAGCACAAGTTCTGGGGCGGCACGTACCGCGAGCGCGACCCCGCGCGCTTCGTGGCCGAAGTCCAGCACCTCTACGATGCCTACGGCGTCAACGTCTTCTTCATTGGCGACGAGTTGCCGACACGGAACGCCGCGCGGTGGAGCCGCATCCTCGACCTTCTCATCGAGAAGTCCCTGCCCGTTCACCTTCTTATCGAGACCCACGTGGGCGACATCCTGCGCGACCGCGACCTGTTGTGGAGATACCGCAAAGCGGGCGTGCTGTTCATCTACACGGGCGTCGAGACCGCCTCGCCGGGGCGGCTGGAGACGTTCAAGAAGAACATCAGCTTCGAGCAGTCGCGCGAGGCCATCCGCCTGGTCAGGGAGGCGGGCATCATCTGCGAAACCAGCCTCATCCTCGGCATGCCCGATGAAACCCCCGAATCCATCGCCGGAACCATCGAGCTGGCAAAGCTTTATGACGCCGACTACCTGCACTTCCTCACCATCGCCCCCTGGCCCTACGCCGACCTCTACCAAGAGCTCAAGCCATTCATCGAGGAGTGGGACTACTCGAAGTACAACCTCGTGCAGCCCGTCATCAAGCCGCGCGCGATGACGCGCGAGGAGGTCCTCCAGGGCGTCCTGCGGTGCTACCGCGAATACTACATGTGGAAGCTCCCCCAGTGGCTCGCCACGGAGGGGGATGAGTTCAGGCGGAGTTGCCTGCTCAAGGGCATGCAGGCCATCCTCGAGAATTCCTTCCTCAAGGACCACATGAAGGGCCTCGGCGCCATGCCTGCCCAGGTGGCCAAGCTCCTCTCGCACCTGCCCCCGCCGCGACGGGCCCCAGTTCCTGCCAGCCGGTAGCCGGACCGCTCCTGGCCTCCCCTCAGTTGCACGACTTCACTCTCGCCTTCGCACCCCTGAGAACGGAGAGAGGGCTGACGCGTCGAACACCCCTTGAGGGAGCAAACAAGTCTCAGTTGCATGTTCTTATGCAACAATGCTTTAGAGATTCCATCCTGGCGGCCCCCGCCGAGTTGGCTCGGTTGGCACGGTATCTGCTGTATACCCATCGGGCCGGGCGGAAGAGGCCAGTGATGAACACCCTATCACCATCTTGGCGGAGCCATCTATCCAGGAAGGAGGTGCGCAAAGAACACACCGGCCCGCTGACCTGTGCGGAACGAACGTTGGGGCAGAAGGGGGGGAGAGTCCTGGAACCGTGCCTCGCTGCCTCGCACTGCAGGGCCTGGCACGAGACACCGACCGAGGAGAGATGACGATGAGAAAGGCATTGACAAGGCTGGCCGTCGTGGCTGCCCTGCTGGCGTTCGCTAGCGCGCCAGCGCTTGCAGCGATCGCTGGTTCGGGCCACGACTTCTCCAGCGAGACGTGGAACTCGAGCGGCGAGATCTGCAAGCCGTGCCACGTGCCCCACAACCCGAACCCGGGCGGGAGCACGGCGCCCTTGTGGAACCACACGCTCACGAGCCAGACCTTCACCATGTACGGCACCACGGTGGCGGGCACCACGCCAGACGCGACCCCGAACGCCAAGTCGAAGCTCTGCCTGAGTTGCCACGATGGTGTCACGAACCTCGATGCGTTCGGCGGCGCGGCCGGTTCTACCCCGATATCCGGCGCGGCCAACATCGGCATTACCCTGGCCGACGACCACCCGGTTTCGATCGCCATCACCCCGGGCAGCAAGGGGATCAAAGGCACGCTCGGCTCGAATGTTGTGATCTACAGCAACAAGGTGGAATGCGCGAGCTGCCACGACATCCACAACAGCGCGGGCGTCGCAAAGCTCCTGCGCACGTCCAACGCCGCCAGCGCGCTTTGCCTGGAATGCCACAACAAGTAGGCCCACGCGGCTACTTGCCCATGCTCTGCCCAGACCGTTGGGCAGGGAACCCATCAAGGCGACGCCGCCGAGCTTCTGGGCGGCGTCGCCTTGTTGCTTGTGCCGTGCGCTTGCAGACCCCATGCAGGCCAAGTAGAATGATGATGGCTGTCTGCCATTCGGGGGCCGCCTCGGAGCGAATCACTCACGGGAGTACCGCGCGGATGTGGCAATTGCGTGGGAAGCGGGCATCAATGTGTCCCAGGGCTCGCCTGGCCCTCGCGCTGCTGTCGTGCGGCCTCCTGGCGCTGGCCGGCTGCGGAGGCCCTGGCGAGGCGGCGGGCCGCCCCATCGTCCTCTATCCGCCCTTGCCGCAGCGACCCCGGATCCAGTTCTTGTGCGAGCTGAACTCCTCAGAGGACGTCCGGGCGTCGCAGAACTCCTTCAGGCAGTTCATCCTGGGCGAGGATGTGAAACGGCCTGTCTTTGTGATGACGCGTCCCCATGGCATGCTCTTCCATGAGGACAAGCTGTACGTCTGCGACTCGAGGGCAAAGATCGGGGTGATCTTCGATTTCAAGCGGCGGGACCTTCGGCTGTTCCCCGATCCCAAGGCCTACCGGCTTGGGATGCCCGGGAACATCTCTGCCGGGGCGGCGGGAGAGAAGTACCTCGCCGATTCGGCGCGGGGCGAGGTGATTGTGTTTGACCAGCAGGACAGGCCGTTGCGCTCGATCACGCGGCAGGAGGGCATGAAGCCTGTGGACGTCGTGTGGCACGAGGGCAAGCTCTATGTGGCCGACATGAGGAGCAACTCCGTGCTGGTCTTTGAGCCGAAGACGGGGCGATTCGAGCGTCAGATTGGCAAGGAGGGCGAGACGCCGGGCGCGTTCAAGTGGCCCGTCAAGGTCGCCTTCGGCCCCCAGGGACACCTCTATGTGTGCGACCTGCTCAACGCTCGGGTGCAGGAGCTCGACGGGAAGGGCAAGGTCGTCAGGGTGTACGGCGGGTTGGGCGACTACGTGGGCAAGATGGTCCGGCCGCGAGGCATCGCCGTGGACCGCGAGGCCCGCCTCTACGTGGTGGACTCCGCGCCGGAGCACGTGCAGATGTTCGACTCCGAGGGCCACGTGCTGCTCCTCTTCGGGGGCTCGGGGCCCGGGCCGGGCGACATGTCGCTGCCGTGCGGGGTGGCCATCAGCTATGAGGGCGTCGAGCACTTCGCCCAGTATGCCGCGCCCGATTTCCAGATCGAGCACCTCATCTTCGTCAGCAACCAGTTCGGGCCGAAGAAAGTCAACGTGTACGGCTTTGGCAAGTACCTGGGAGCCGTACCGGCGGAGAGGGGGCAGGAGGGAGGGAACCAGGAGCAGAAGGAGAGGGACGGGCCGCCTCCCGAGAAGAGCCGCCAGGACCCCGCGGGGGCCGCTCGCAAGGCCGGCGAGGAGAAGTAGCCCACGTGCGGAGCGCACGGAGGGTCGCGGATGAGCCAAACTGCCTTACGCCGCATCCTGGGCGGGCTGCTCGCCGCGTGCTTGCCTGTGGCTCTGGGGCTCGTGTCCTGCACGCCGGAGGAGCGGCATCGGGCCCTGACGTTCTTCTTCGACGGCGTGCCGCCGCTGCACCCCGAGGCCGACAGCGTGAAGCTCGTCCCGGAGAGCAAGCGCGCAGCGCCCGTGACCCCGGGGCCTGCGCGGCCGACACCTTCCGTCGTGGCCGGGTACGAGCACAAGCCGGGCCTCGACCGGACGCAATGTGGCGCCTGCCACAACGTGAACCGGTCCTATCGGCTCCTGAAGCCCATCGGTGAGCTGTGCAGCTCCTGCCACGAGCGGGAGATGCGGGAGTTCCCCCGCATGCACGGGCCCGTCGCCCTTGGCGACTGCGCGGCCTGCCACGAGGCCCACCGCTCGCGTTACAAACACCTGGTGAAAGCCCCGGCCCCCACGCTGTGCTTTCGCTGCCACGAGCAGACCCCGGAAGGAGCGAAGCCCCCGGCCTGTCCCAGGGCCTCTGACGACGTCAACTGCCTCAAGTGCCACGACGCGCACGGGAGCGCCGACCCCGCGTTCCTCACCCGCCGGGCCGCTGCCCAGCGGCAGGGAGCCCTCCCCTCTCCACCCGGCGGGGCTCCATGAGCGTTGAGCGGACCACCCGAGCTCTCGTGCTGGCGGCGCTTCTGGGCGGGGCGACGGGCCTCGGGCAGCAGGCGCCCAGCACCCGACTGCTCCGCCTGGGCGACTTCTCGGCCGCCACGGAGGTGCTCTACGAAACGACGAACCGCAAGTACACGACGAAGCAAGGCGGCGCGACCACCCAGTACTCGACGTCCGGCTTCCATACCCTCCTCGACCTCGGCTTCAGGGGCTATGCGTACCACCCGAGACTCCTCGATTTCTCCGGAACGATCGGGTTCGAGCTCGACCGGGCGAACTCGAGCATCACGACCCCAGGGGAGGATCGGGACCGGTCGTTCGGCGGGGTCGCGCCGCGCTACAACCTCACCGGCGTGGTCCTCGGGCAACACCCCGGCTCGCTCCTCTTCGGCCTCGCCCGCCAGCAGACGGTGGTCGCCGGCGGGGCCGGCGACCTGGCCGTGGTGGACGCCCGCCGAGAGAACGCCGTGCTGCGGATCAGGAGCGACCCCTTCCCGGTCGAGCTGTACTACTCTCACGTGGCGTCCAAGGAGGAGCAACTCGGGTTCGGCGAAGGCCGGGACGACGAGAGCACCACGGTAGGGTTCACGATGCACCACTATGCCGGCAATTCGACCTCCCGGCTCAACTGCGAGCGGTTCGACCGCAGAGAGAACGTGGTGAGCGCTTCCGATGTTCTCAGCCGCTATGCCACCGAGCAGCGGGTCCAGAGCCTGTCGCTGAGCAACCGCCTGGTGTTTGGCGCGCGCGACCAGCACGCTCTGACGTCGCAGGTGGATCACAGGCAGGACACGGGCACCGCTCCCTACGAGCGGTTCTCGGCCGGCGAGATGCTGAGCCTGAGCCACACGAGGAACCTGCGAACGAGCTACGATGCGCGCTACACGCGCGACACCGTGGGGCTGATGCAAAGCGATCTGGTCACAGCGGGAGCCAGCCTCCACCACCAGTTGTACGAGAGCCTGTCCACCACCCTGGAAGCGCACGGCTCACAGCAGGACTTCAATGCCTCCAGCCGGAGTATCCAAGGCGGCTCGGCCACGTGGGCCTATCGCAAACGCATCCCCCATGGCACGCTGTTCGTGGACCTGGGGGCGGGGCGCGAGGTGACCGACGAGCAAGGGCCGGGCGGCGTCGTGCCCGTCCTCGGCGAGGGCCATGTGCTCTCGAACATCACGACCGTGTTTCTGAACAACCCCAACGTTATTCTCAGCACGGTCGTCGTGCGGAACGTAGCAAACGAGCTCTGCATTCTCGATGTGGACTACCGCCTCATCCCCCAGGGCAGCTTCGTCGAGATCCGCAGGGTGGCGAGCAGCATCCGCATCCCCGACGGCGGGTCCGTGACCGTGGACTACTCGTACAACTCCGGCGGCCCTGTGAAGTACGCCACTCGGAACACCCACTGGCGGGCCCAGGTGGACCTGTTCGACCAGCTATCGCTCTTCGCAGGGGTGCGGACGACCAAGCAGGACCTGATCTCGGGGTTCGATGCGGGGCGGCTGCAAGACATCACGGACACCCTCTATGGGGCCGAGTTCCGCTGGAACCCGTTTCGGCTCCGGGCCGAGCACCAGATCTACGACAGCACGCAGACGCCCTACACATCGGACAGCCTGTCGCTCGACGTGTCGCATGCGATTACTCCGCGCCAGCACCTGTCGGCCCACGCGGCGGCTCGGCGCGTGCGCTACGGCGGCGGCGGCACGTCGTCCTACAACAGCCTCTCGGGCACCTACAGCGTGCAGCCGACGCTTGCGGCCACGATCCACGCCACTGTCGGCTTCGAGCGGTTCGACGACCGCGGCAACGCAGGCACGTACGCCTATGCGCGCCTGGATGCGACCTGGCGCATCCGAAGCACCCATTTCTCCCTGAGCTGGTCCATCCGCCAGCGCGACGACGTGTCCGTGCGGGAGGTGAGCGACGCCTTCATGTTCTCGATTCGCAGGAACTTCTAGCCAAGGAGCGAGCGATGCGCGGGATGACGGTTGTGGGGTTGATGTGGGCGGCGCTCTCCGCGCCGGGCCTGGCCGCCGAGGCCCCGGCCAAGGGCGGAAAGCAGGACATGATGGCGCCCATCCACGCCAGGATCAACGCTCTCCAGGCAAAGTGCGACCAGGACCCGAAAGCCTGGGAGCCGCGCTACGACCTGGCCAAGCTCTACGTGGGCTTCGCCATGGCCGAGCGGGCGCTCAAGCTGCTCGACGAGGCCATCGCGATCAAGCCCGAGCACGTGCCCTTCTACCAGCTTGCCGGCGAGGCCCGTCTCCAATTGAAGGAGACCGACAAGGCGATCGAGTGGTGGCAGAAAGCGCTCAAGATCGACCCCAAGAACGAGCGGGCCAAGGCCTCGATCGCCTTCGTGGAAAAGCAGCGCGAACAGGAGGCCCAGGAGGCCGCGCTCGACGAGAAGCTGAAGAAGAGCCCCGGCGACCTCGATGCCTTGCTGGAGCGCGCCAAGCTGCGGTCCACGCGCACCAAGTGGGCGGAGGCGCTCGCCGACGCCGGCTCCGTGCTTGCCAAGAAGCCCGACCACGTGGAGGCCCTGGGCATCGCGGCCGTGGCCTGCTATCGGCTGGAGAAGTACGATGAGGCCATCGCCCATTGGACCCACGCCGCCAAGCTCGACCCCGGCAAGCAGAGCTACGCGATCTGGCTGGAGTACGCGCGGAAGGCCAAGGCCGCCCGCGACAGCCTGGTCGAGATCGAGGCCAAGGTGAAAGCCGCCCCGGCCGATGGCAAGCTGAGGCTTCGGGCGGGCGAAATGTGCGCAAGCCTCGGAAAGCTGGCCGACGCGATGAAGCACCTGAGCGAGGCAGTGCGCCTGCTGCCCAACGACGCCGCGGCCCGCAAGGCGTACGGGCTGCTCCTGTTCCGCATGGGGCAGATGGACGAGGCCCTTGCGGAACTGGAGAAGTGCATCAAGCTCGACCCGAAGAACCCGGAGTACCAGCGCGCGCTTGACGACGTGCGGCGACTGCATAGGATGCATCGAGAGATGAAGAAAGGGGACTGAAGTGTCCCAATTCGTGCGACGGTTTCTGGGAATGTCTCCAGAAGTGACATCCGAGGAGAGCGTCGCATGCTCGACGGCTGTCCCGTAGCCCGAAGTGCTGTAGCTCACCCGGCTTCTGACGACCACGGTGCCCCTGCACGGCGAGCCGGCTGGCACGGGATTTGCAGGCTGTTGCCAGTGGGTATGGTTAGCCTGCTGGTGGTGGGCGGCTGCGGGCCCCGGGATCCGCGCCCCTGGCAGCCCGCGAGCCGAACCGTTGTGTGGCCCGCGCCGCCGGCGCCACCCCGGGTGCGGTACGAGGGAAGCATCACATCGGGTCAGGCCCTGCGCTTCGCGAGCACGACGGGCTCGCGACTGCTGGATCTCCTGGTGGGCAGGCCCCGGATGCACTTGGGCGCGCCCCATGGGCTGGCCGCGAGCGCGACCTTGATTGCGGTTGCCGACTCTGGCACCGGCGCGGTGCATGTCCTGGAGCTCGCCAAGCGCCGCTACCGGGTGCTTGCCTCGGTGGGGGACGTCCCACTGGGCTGCCCGGTCGGGCTGGCCGCCGGAGGGCAAGGCGACCTCTTTGTCGCCGACGCCGCGCTCGCCAGGGTCTTCCACCTGGCGACGACCGGCCAGTTGCTGGGCGAGGTCCGGGAGAAGTTCATCCGGCCCACGGGAGTGGTCTACGATGCGCCCCGTCAGCGCCTGCACATTGTGGACTCCGGGGCTCACGCCCTCCTCACGTTCCGGCACGAACAAGGGGGCTGGACCCTGGCTCGGAGACTCGGCGGGCGCGGAGAGGAAGAGGGCTTGTTCAACTTCCCCACCCACGCGGCCGTGGACCGCGATGGGAGCCTCTACGTGGCCGATTCGCTCAACCACCGCATCCAGCGTTTCGACGCCGAGGGCCGCCTCCTCGGCTCCTTCGGCCAGGCCGGCGACGGCACCGGCGACTTCGCCAAGGCCAAGGGCGTGGCGGTGGACTCCGAGGGGCACGTCTATGTGGCGGACTCCCTCTACGACGTCGTCCAGATCTTCGACAGGGACGGCCGCTTCCTCCTCAGCTTCGGCGGCAGCGGCCGCGAACACGAGTCGCTGTGGCTGCCCACGGGCATCTTCATTGACGAAGAGGACCGCATCTATGTGGCCGACACAGGCAACGCCCGCGTCCAGGTGTACCAGTACCTGCGCGAGAGCCGCTAGCCTCCTCCTGGCGCTGGCCTCCCTCGCCCTCGCCGCCGCGCCGCAGGGCGCCGGGAGCATCGTGAACACGCCCCACAACCTCTCGGTGAGCGGGCCGGGGATCATCAAGTCGCCCACGGAAACACAGGTCTGCATCTTCTGCCACACCCCGCACACGGCCACGCCCAGGACGCCCCTGTGGAACCGCGACGTGACCGCGGCCAGGACCTACACCCTCCCGTCCAGCCCCACCCTGCACGCCTACGGCCGCGGAGCCGGGCCGCAGCCCGATGGCTCCTCGAAGCTCTGCCTCAGTTGCCACGACGGCACGATCGCCCTGGGCGCCGTGCGCAGCCGCCCGGGGACCATCCCCGTGGCCGGGGGCGCCATGCTCAGGCCGGGCCAGAAGGGGTACATTGGCACCGACCTCTCCGGCAGCCACCCCATCTCATTCGTCTACGACGACGGCCTGGCGCTGCGGAACAACGCCGCTGGCGACATGCCGCTCCGGCTCCCCTCCACGCTCAACGACCCCCGCGTCAAGCTCGACAAGCAGGGAAAGATGCAGTGCACCACCTGCCACGACCCGCACGACGACAGCAACTTTGCGTCGTCCGGCGTCCACTTCTACGTCAAACCCGACTGGAGCGCCCTGTGCCTCACCTGCCACGACTACTAGGCCCGCGCCCGCCGGCCCAGCCCGTGGGGGCGCTGCTGCTCGCCGCCCTGGCCCTGGCCGCCACGGCCGACGCCGGAGCCTTCAGCGCGAGCGCGCACGGCAACCGGGCCGTGTTGCCCCAGGCCTGTCGCGGCTGCCATGTGGGCCACGGCCCTCCTCGGGCCGTGATGCTCCCTGGCAGCGGCGACACCACGTGCCTGACCTGCCATGGCGACGCCGGGAGCCGCAACGCCGCCAAGGCGAAGGGACTCCTCGCCAAAGCGGAGGGGTTGGCCGACATTGCCGCGGAGCAGCGCAAGACATCGCGGCACACGCCGCCAAGCCCAGGCCAGGCGGCGGCAGCCGGAGGGGCCGCGTCGTCCGCCGTCTCGTGCACGAGCTGTCACGATGCCCACTACGTGGTCAGCGCCCCGGACCCGGCCAAGGCCGACGTGACGAGGGTGAAGCAGATCCAGAACGCCCGGCGCGGGGCCACGCCGGAGTACGAGCTGTGCTACCGCTGCCACGGCGCTGCGGCGGCAGGGGGGGCCGCGGCGCGGGACATCAGGCGACTCGTCCGCCAGGCGAACCCCTCGTTCCATCCCGTCGAAGCCCCGGCGCGGAACACTGAGGTCCCCAGCCTGCTTCAGCCCTACAACGAGCAGAGCTACACCGCCTGCACCGACTGCCACGGGAGCGACCAGGCGAATGGGCCGCGGGGGCCGCACGGATCGAGTTTCAAGCCGATCCTCAAGGCACGCTTCGAGCCGGACAGCGGGCGCGCCGAGACGGCCGATCTCTACGCCCTCTGCTACCGCTGCCACAGCCGCAACATCGTCGTCAGCGAGAACCCCGGCACCTTCCGTTTCCACAGGAAACACATCGTGGACGAGAAGGCATCGTGCCGCGCCTGCCACAACAGCCACGGCAGCACCCAGTACACCCACCTGATCGACTTCGACACCAAGATCGTGTTCCCGAACAGCAAGGGCCGTCTGAAGTTCGAGGATCAAGGGGTACGGCGCGGAGCATGCAGCCTGCGCTGCCACGACAAGGACCACGACGAGCTCAACTACTGAGGAGCGCCGGTGACCCCAGTTCGGTTCCCATCGCCCCGGCTCGCGCCGCCTCTCCTGGCCGCCCTGTTGGCGGTCCTCGTCGGTTGTGGCAAGGAGGAGGCCGCCCCGCCGCCCCGCCCCTCCGGCGGTCCCCCGCCCGCTCCCCGTGCCACGGTCGGCTTGCCCGACCGTGCGGACACGGCTGGTCAAGCCAGCCGTGGCACAACCGCGTCCCACGCCAAAACCCTCGCCGCGCGCGAGCACGCCCTCGTCGCTCGTCTCACGGAGAAGCCCGACGACCTGGAGGCCACGCTCGCACTCGCCAACCTCTACTACGACACCCGCCGCCCCGAGCTCGCGATCCCCGGCTACCTCGAAGTCCTCAAGCACCAGCCCGACAACCCCAGCGTTCGCACCGACCTGGGGACCTGCTACCGCAACGCGGGCAAGCTCCTGGAGGCCAAGGCTGAGTACGAACGAGTCCTTCAGAAGAACCCCGGCCACATCCAGGCCACCTACAACCTCGCCATCGTCACCGAGGAACTGGGGGACCTGCTCCGCGCGGCCGAGCTCTGGGAGCGCGTGGCCGGCATGGCCCCCGGCACCCCCGCGGCCCGAGAATCCCTCCGCCACGCCGCCGCCGCTCGGGCCGCCGCCACAAAAAAGGACGCTTCGCCCCCGAAGGAACCCCCGAAATGACCCGAACCACCCTGTCCCTTGCCCTCGGCCTGCTCCTGACCCCGTGCGCCGCAGCCACAGCGCGCGCTGCCGAGGCGCCCAAGACGCTCGTCCCCAGAGCATCCTGCGTCAGCAAGGACTGCCACGCAGACTTCTCGAAGAAGAAGCACCTCCACGGCCCCGTCGCCGAAAAGGAGTGCAAGGAGTGCCATTCCTGGAAGGACGACCTCCACAAATTCGCCCTCGTCCGCAAGGGCACGGCCCTCTGCACCGAATGCCACGACGACATCCTTGTGAAGAAGGACGGCGCGAAAACGAAGAAGGGCGCCACACTGCACGAGCCGATCACCGAGGACTGCGTGACCTGCCACGACCCCCACGCCAGCAACGAGAAGGGCTTCCTCACGATGCCCCTCCTCGAGCTCTGCGATACCTGCCACGACAAGACCCTGGCCCGCGCGAGAGGCAAGGACAAGACGGTCCTCTCGAACCACGCCGTCATGCTCGAGGGCAAAGCCTGCATGACCTGCCACTCGCCCCACACGAGCAAGGTCCCCTATCTCCTTACCCAGAAGCCGAAGGCCCTCTGCCTCAGTTGCCACGACAAACCGCAGCAGGCAGGCAGCCGCGAGGTGGCGAACGTGAAGGAACAGCTCACCCAGAAGAAACACGTCCACGGCCCCGTCGCCGACGAAGATTGCACGGCCTGCCACGTCGGCCATGCCTCCGAGCAGGTGACGCTTCTCGCCCGCGCCTATCCCCCGAAATTCTACGCCCCGTTCGACCCCAAGGCATACGCCCTCTGCTTCGAGTGCCACGAGGCCGACCTGGGCACCCAGGCCAAGACGACCAAGGCCACCGAGTTCCGCAACGGCGAGCACAACCTGCACTTCCTCCACGTGAACAAGCCGACCAAGGGCCGAACCTGTCGCGCCTGCCACGCGGCCCACGCCAGCGACCTGCCGTCGCAGATTCAGCCCGCGGTGCCCTTCGGCACCGGCGGCTGGGCCATCCCCATCCGCTTCACCAAGACGGCCACGGGCGGCTCCTGCCAATCGGGCTGCCACGAGCCGAAAGCCTACGACCGCAAGACGCCGGTGGACTAAATGGCTTTCAGCGATTCGGCTCATTGGGGCGAAGACTGCCTGAAGGCAGGACTCCAAACGGGTCGCCCTCCTGGTTGGGAGTCCTGCCTTTGGGCAGTCTTGGTGGCGGTGAGGGCGCCGCCGAATCGCTGAAAGCTATCTAGAAAGGAGGACTGTCATGGCCTATCTGCTGCTCGTGGATGACGACGAGTGTGGGGTGAGGAGCTCGTGAGGGGAGCGGGTTGCCGCCCTCCCGAAGGGGGGGCACCTTCGGGAGGGCGTCCCGCCCGGTCACGTGCGGTAGACCGGCAGGTAGCGGTAGTAGACCTCGAGGCAGAGGATGGCCATGGTGGTGGAGAAGACGCGTCCGCCCTGGGAGCCCCACATGGTCATCGTGGGGTCCCAGCTTCCTCGGATGAAGCGCCCGCGGGTGTCGGGCCTGTCCTCCTTGAACTGGAGCTTCACCAGGGGGTCGCGGAACATCTTGTTCCACTCGCGCCAGAACTCGGACTGCGGCCCCATCTGGAACATGGCCAGGACCGAGTAGTAGGTGTAGTAGAGGTCGTTGACGAGGGTGTCCTTGACCCCGTTGTCGCCGCCGCGTGCGCCCTGCCGCTGCCGCTCGTGCGCGATCAGGGTGTTGGCGGCCGCGAGGATGTCGGCATCGTAGTCCCCGCCGAGGAACTGGCGGCAGAGCATGCCGATGGCGGTCATGGCCGGCGTGGCCGCGGGCGTGCCCACCGTGTAGGCGCTCCCGCCGTAGTCGCGCAGGGTGTTCTTCAGGAACACGCGCGAGCGCTCGACGGCCTGCTGGGGCACGCGGAGTTCGGAGCAGATGGCCGACTTGATGGCCATGATTTGCCAGCCGGTGACGGACATGTCGCCGCCCTCCTTGTCCACGGCGCCCGCGTAGCGGAACCCGCCGTGCTCGGGCTGCACCAGGCAGATGTAGTCAACGGCGTTCTGGGCCATCCGCCCGACGGCCGGGCTCTGGGTCATCCCGTAGGCCTCGGACACAGCCATGGTGGCGATGCCCTGCTCGTAGAAGGTCTTCCAGCCGAAGCTGCCGTTGTCCTTCTGGTTGTTCTTCAGCCATTCGAGGCCGCGCCGGACCGTGTCCTGGTAGGGGCCTTTGACGTGGGTGTAGCCGGCGCCCAGGAAGCACAGGAGCGCGAGGCCGGTCATCCCGGTGTCGAAGTCGCCCGCGCCGTCCCACTCGCGGCAGCTCCAGTGGCCGTCGGGCTTCTGCGCGCGCTTGAGCCAGTAGAGGCCGGCGTCCACGCAGCTCTGGGCCTTCTCGGTCCAGCCCCCGCCTCCCTTGCCGGGACCGAAGCGGCCGCTCCGCCCCGGCCGGCCGCTGTAGATGCCCGGGGTCCGCTTGCGGGGCGAGGTGAGGGTGTCAAGCGCGAACGTCGGCGTGTCCGAGGGGGGATCCAGGCTCGTCACGGGGCGCAGGTCGTCCACCGGATTGGGCGGCAGGTCGTCGTCCAGGTCCAAGCGCGGGCCGCCGTCGGTCCCGCCGTCGCTGCCTTCCCGTTCGCTCGGAAGCTCGGGCGCGATCGGGATGTCCTTGATCGGCAGCGAGGTGTCCTCCACTCGCTCCTCCTCAAACTCCCGCTCCGGCTTCTTCAGGTCCTCCCACTTCTCCACTTGCGGCTCTTTCACGAGTTCGACAACGACGGAGCCGATGATCTGCTCCTTGGCGCTGAGCGGCATGGGCCAGGCGCAGAGGACCAGGAGAGCGATGACGTGGACGAGGAAGGAGATCATCCACCAGGGGGCCCGGCGGACCAGGTTGGTGAGGCTCTCGTGGAGTTCGCTCGGCTGGGCCTCCGCGATGGCCTCGTCGAGCGCCGCCTCGCACTGCTCAAAGCGTTCGTCCATCATGGCAGGCGTCCTTTCACGCAAGGGGCCAATGGCACTCTCCCGCACGCGCCACTCCTCCTTTCCGTCTGAAGCATACCCCAGGCAGTGTCAAGCTCGCATCATATCGGGGTGCCTGGACGTCAAATTTCCATAAAAAATGGCGACCCCCGCTTGCCTTGCCCCGTGTCCCGCGGCATGCTAGATGGCGTTCGGTGGGCGTGGTGCCCAATGGGGGAACCCGTTTGGGGTCCCGCCTTCAGGCGGTGTTCGTGTGCTCCATTCCGCCTGAAGGCGGGACTCCGAACGGGTTTGGCCCGCTGAACTGGGTTTGGGCAACTCGCCCTGGAGACTCGACAGTGCAACCGCAGCCTCCCACTCCCGACACGGCGCCGGCCCCCCCTGGGCCGGCGGCGGGGCGCCTGCTGGCCTACGTGGACGCGAGCCTGACGTCGGCCAAAGTGCTCCACGCCGCGCAGCGCCTGGCGGGCGAGCTGGGGGCCGAGTGGGTCGCCGCAAGCGTCGAGACACGCAAGACGGCGTCCCTCAGCGCCCACGCGCGCCAGCGGCTCGACTACTCCCTGGCCCTGGCGGAACGCCTCGGAGCGGAGACGATCATGCTGCACGGCGACCTGGAGGCGGAGGTGCTGCTGGACTACGCGCGGGCGCAGGACGTGACGCTCATCGTCGTGGGCCGGCCGTCCGAGCGGCGCTGGCTGCCGGGCGGACGGCGCCGCGTTCTGCGCGACCTGCTGGAGAACAGCGGCGACATTGCCGTCTGCGTGGTCCCAGGTGTGGAGGAGTCAGCGGACCGGGAGCCGCCCCCGCCGGCGCCCTGGGGGCCGTGGAGCGCTTACCGCAAGGCGGCCGGCATCGGGGCGCTGGCCGGGGCGCTGGCCGCCCTCTCCGACCACGTTGGACTCTCGCAACTCCACGTCGTCACGGCTTACTCTCTAGGCATCATCCTGGTGGCCGCGCGATACGGGCGCGGGCCGAGCCTTCTGGCGGCACTGGCGGGCGCGGGCCTGTTCGGCCTCATATACGAGGTGGAGCCGGGACGCCTTGGCCCGCCCGACCTGCCATACCTCCTCACGTTCGCGGCCACCCTCTCGGCGGCGCTGATCACGAGCGCGCTCACCGAGCAGATTCGCCGGCAGGCGCACTCGCTTCAGCAGCGGAGCCTGCGGGCCAGCGCGCTCTTCCGCCTCAGCGAGCGGCTCGCCAGCACGTCCGGCGCCCAGCCGCTCGCCGAGGCCGCGGAGGGCCAGCTTCGCAAGCTCCTGGGCGCCGAGGTGGCCATCCTCCTGCCACAGGGCCCCAGCGGCCTCGCACCCGTCACCGCGGCGGGCAACGGCTTCGCCCTGGGCCCCAGGGAGGCGGCCGCCGCCCAATGGGCGTTCGAGCACGGCCACATGGCTGGGGCGGGCATGGACTCGATGCCGAGCGCGACGGCGCTCTACGTGCCGCTCATTGGCCCGCACGGGGCGATCGGGGTCATCGGCATGCGCAAGGCCAGGCCGGGCAGCCCCCTCGCCCGGGCACCGAGGCGGCTACTCGCGACATTTGCCACCCAGATCGCCCTCGCCATCGAGCGCGACCAGATGGCCGACATGGCCCAGAAGTCCCTCGTCCAGGCCGAGGCCGAGCGCCTCCGAAGCTCACTCCTCAGCTCTGTGTCCCACGACCTCCGCACCCCCCTCGCCACCATCGCGGGCGCCAGCAGCACCCTGCTGGAGCTCCAGCACATCCAGGACGCCGAGACCCGCCAGCAACTCCTCCGCACCATCTGCGACGAGGCGAGCCACCTCAACCAGTTCGTCGAGAACATCCTCCAGATGACCCGCATCGAGTCGGGCAGCCTCGCCCTCCACAGGGAGTGGCAGCCCATCGAGGAGGTGATCGGCTCAGCCCTGGAGCGGACCCGCGCCGCCCTCGCCGGCCGCCCAGTGCACACGGCCGTGCCCGACGGACTTGGCATGGCGCCCTTCGACGGCGTGCTCATCCAGCGCGTGCTGGTGAACCTGCTCGACAACGCGGCGAAGTACACGCCGCCCGGCACGCCCATCGAGGTCTCCGCCGAGGCGGCGGACCGCCAGCTCGTCATCGAGGTGGCCGACCGCGGGCCGGGGCTCCCCGAGGAGGAGCGCCAGCGGGTCTTCGAGAAATTCTACCGCTTCAGGCGCCCGGGCGTGAAGGTGCCCACGGGCACCGGCCTGGGCCTCTCGATCTGCCAGGCCATCGTCGAGGCCCACGGCGGCCGCATCTGGGCCGAGAACCGCCCCGAGGGCGGCGCCAGCTTCCGCTTCGCTCTCCCCATCGAGGGAGAGCCCCCTCCCCTCGCCGCCGAGGAGGAGGCACCGGCTTAGGTGGCGTGCAGGACTGGCTAAAGCCAGGACTCCGAACCCAGAGGACCACCTGTTTGGAGTCCTGCCTTCAGGCAGTCTGCGGCTGGAGTGACAAGATGTCCACAAACAAGCCGCGCGTGCTGATCATTGAGGACGAGAAGCCGATCCGCACCTTCCTCCGCGCCTCGCTGGAGGGCGAGGGCCACGACGTGGTGGAGGCCGAGGCCGGGCGCGAGGGCGTGGCCCAGGCCGCCATGTGGGTTCCCGACCTCGTCATCCTCGACCTCGGCCTGCCCGACATTGACGGGCTTCAGGTCATCAGGGAACTGCGCGGGTGGTCCCACGTCCCCATCGTCATCCTGTCGGCCCGCGAGCGCGAGGGGGACAAGGTGGCGGCCCTCGATGCCGGGGCCGACGACTATCTGACCAAGCCGTTCGGCATCCGCGAACTCCTCGCGCGCGTCCGCGTCGCCCTCCGCCACGCCGCGCAGACGGGCAAGGAGAGGAGCACCCAGTACCGCGTGGGGGAAATCCAGATGGACCTCGATGCGCGGCGGGTCTTCCTGGCGGGGAAGGAACTGCACCTGACGCCCATCGAGTACAAGCTCCTCGCCACCCTCATCCACCACGCCGGCAAGGTCCTCACCCACCGCTTCCTCCTCAAGGAGGTCTGGGGGCCGGGACGGATAGACGACGTGCACTACCTGCGGGTGTTCATGGCCGGCCTGCGGCGGAAGATCGAGGCCGACCCCTCGCACCCGCGCTACCTCCTCACCGAGCAGGGGGTCGGCTATCGTCTCGCCGACGAGTGACTCAGACGGCTCTCGGCGACTTGGCGACGCCGGTGACGGCCCCAAGACTGCCTGAAGGCAGGACTCCGAACGAAGCCCCACCTGTTTGGAGTCCTGCCTTCAGGCAGTCTTTGCCCCAAGGAGCCCAGTGGCCAGAAGCCAGTTGGTGGCTCACCGAAGGCCCATGGCTCTCAGGTTGCGGAGCGAGAGGGCCAGGCTCTCGAAGGGGTCGCGCTGGCAGGTGTCCTGCTCGACGATGTACCACTCGGTGCCGGCCTCGCGGGCGGCGGCCAGGATGTCGGGCCAGTCGAGATTGCCCTCGCCCACCTCGGCCATGAGCTGCTGGCCCCCCTTGTTCGTCATGTCCTTCAGGTGCAGGCAGGGCGCGCGGCCCTTGAGCCTGCGAATCCAGGCCGCCGGGCTTCCGCCGCCGTGCTGCACCCAGTAGGTGTCTATCTCGGAGAGGAAGACGCTGGGGTCGCTGTCCTCGTAGAGAATCTGGAGGCCGGTGCGGGCGCCGAACCTCTCCAGCTCGAAGCTGTGGTTGTGGTAGACGAACTTCAGGCCGCCCTGGGCGAGGCGGCGGGCGACCTCGGACGCCTCCCTGGCGAAGCGGGCGAAGCCTTCGGCGTTGCGATAGCTGCCCGGCAGGCCGCCGATGCCGGCGTAGGGGCAGCCATAGGTCTGGTGCAGGTCAATCACGGCCTGGGGGTTGTCGCGCATCTGCTCGAAGCCGATGTGGGTGGCGCAGATTCTCAGCCCCTCGCCGTCGCACACCCGCCGCAGCTCGGCGGGGTCCGTCGGCCCGAGGGCAGAAAGCTGCACGGCCTGGTAGCCGATGGCGGCCACCTTCTTCATCGTCGCCACGATGTCGGCCGGCGTCTTCGTGAAGTCCCGAACAGTGTACAACTGCGCCGCAATCACCGAGCCTGGCATGGCGTTTCTCCGGTCGCATCAGGGATCCTGCAGGTCGAACGTCAACTCCTTGCCGTTGAGCGTGATGAGGAAGCAGTTGAGGACGTTACGTCCCAGCAGTACACTGTTGCGCCTGGAGGCTACACAGCGAACACCTGAGAGATGGACCCCCTCGACCAGCATGTCGACGTAGTAAACGGGCCGGGTGCTTACAGAGCCGTCGAAGGCTGTGGCGCGCGTGCGTCCCCAGG
>VGYV01000084.1 GCA_016872855.1 Planctomycetota bacterium | reverse complement strand
GGGTCGCCGACCGGTTGTGCCGTGTCGAGGGCTTCGGGTGGGACTGGGCGGCCCCCTTCGCCGCGCTGCTTGCCCTGGCCGCTGCCCTGGTGCCGCTGGCCCGGCGCCCGCGACGATCGGTCGGATCGGACTGATCCGACCGATCCGACCGATCGGAGAGAGCCTGGCCGGCGAGGCGGAGACCGGGCGCTGCCCCTCGCCCCGCTTGACCCCACGGAAGCCGGGGGTATACTATGGGCGAGAGGAGGTGATGGCCATGCCCATCCGCCGAGCCGTGTTCGCCGAGGAGGGGTGGTATCCGTCGTCCAGGGCCGCGCTGGCGCAGATGCTCGCGGAGTTCGTGCCCGAGCGCGCCGACGCGGCGCCCGCCGTCGCCCTGGTGGCGCCCCACGCGGGCTACGCCTTCAGCGGGCCGGTCGCGGGAGAAGCCTACGCGCGCGTCGTGGTGCCCGATGAGGCGATCATCCTCTCGGTCAACCACCGCACGCCCCACGCCCCCGAGTTCGCGCTCTTCGACGAGGGGGCCTGGCACACGCCCCTGGGCGATGCGCCCATCGCCACCGACCTCGTGGCCGCCATCGTCGCCGAGGCCACGATGGCCGAGGTGGACTACCGGGTCCACAACAACGAGCACTCGGGCGAGCTCCAGGTGCCTTTCCTCCAGCACCGCAATCCCCAGGTGCGCATCGCGCCGGTCTGCATCTCCAGCACGCGCCCCGCGATGGTCCGCGAGTTCGCCGCAGCTCTGGCCCGCGCCGCGGACCGCGTGGGGCGGCCCGTGCTCCTCGTGGCCAGCTCGGACCTCAGCCACGAGCAGCCCACGGGCGACCGCCGCGGCCCGAAGCTCATCCAGTACGTCCGCGACCAGGACACCAAGGTGATCGAGCGCATCCTCGCCCTGGACGAGCCGGGCCTCTGGCGCACCATCGCCACCGAGGACGTGACGATGTGCGGCTACGCCCCCGTGGCCGCGGCCATCGCCTACGCCAAGGCCCGCGGCGCCACACGCGCCGAGCTGGCCGCCCAGGCCACCAGCGCCGACGCCACGGGAGGCCGCGCCGACTACGTCGTCGGCTACGCCGGCATCGTCATACGGTAGATAGGCCACCGGGGATTGTGGGCGGGGCGTCTCTGCCCCGCGCGGGGCGCGGAGGCCCCGCCCGCAACTGGCCAGCGCGGGGCGCGGAGGCCCCGCCCACAACTGGCCAGCGCGGGGCACGGAGGCCCCGCCCACAACTGGCTAGCGCGGGGCGCGGAGGCCCCGCCCACAGCGTCGGGGAGGCATTGAGAGGAGCAATCGGAAATCGGAAATCGGCAATCGAAGATGCTCGTCTGCGTCGGCTCCATCGCCTTCGACACGGTGGAGACCCCCGAGGCCCGCCAGGAGGAGATCCTCGGCGGCTCGGCCACCTACTTCGGCTTCGCCGCATCCCTCTTCGGGCCGGTCGCCCTGGTCGGCGTCGTCGGCGAGGACTTTCCCGAGGCGCATCTCGACGCGTTTCGCGCCCGAGGGATGGACACGGCGGGCGTCCAGCGCCTCCCAGGCCGCACGTTCCGCTGGGCGGGACGCTACCTGGACGACATGAACGTGCGGGAGACGACCGACCTCCAGCTCAACGTCTTCGCCCAGTTCGACCCCGTGCTGCCGGAGGCGTATCGGGACTGTGCCTATTGCTTCCTGGCCAACGGCACGCCGGCCCTCCAGCAGCGCGTCCTCGACCAGCTTCACAAGCCCAGGCTGGTGCTGGCCGACACGATGAACCACTGGATCGAGGGCGCGCGGGACGACGTGTTGGCCATGCTGCGGCGGGTGGACGGGATCATCATCAACGACGAGGAGGCCCAGATGCTGTCGGGCCGCAAGAACCTCGTCGCAGCGGCCAAGGCGGTGGCCGCCCTCGGCCCGCGCATCGTCATCGTCAAGAAGGGCGCACACGGCTCCATGCTCGTCGTCGGCGGCCACCTGTTCCTCCTCCCCGCCTTCCCCGTCGCCGAGGTCCACGACCCCACCGGGGCAGGGGACTGCTTTGCCGGGGCATTCATGGGCTACCTCGCCGGCGCGGGCCGCGCCTCGTTCGCGGCCCTCCGCCGGGCGCTCCTCTACGGCACGCTCGTGGCCTCCTTCGACGTCGAGGCATTCGGCGTCGAGCGCCTGCGCCGCCTCACGCTCCCCCAGGTCGAGGCCCGCGCCCGCAAGTTCGCACGAATGCTCCGCGTGTGACCCGGAGACGTGTGGCGCGTGAATCCAGCTTGGCTGTTGCTCCGCCGCTCCGCTGGGACCCAAAGCGGCATCTGCGATGCCGCACTCCACAATATCGGGCCGCTGTGGAGTGCGGCGACGCAGTCGCCGCTTTGCTTTCCCGCGAAGCGGGGGGGACAGGGGCGCGGGCTGCGCAGTATCGGGCCGCTGTGGAGTGCGGCGACGCAGTCGCCGCTTTGCTTTCCCGCGAAGCGGGGGAGACAGGGGCGCGGGCTGCGCAGTATCGGGCCGCTGTGGAGTGCGGCGACGCAGTCGCCGCTTTCCATTCCCGCGAAGCGGGGGAGACAGGGGCGCGGGCTGCGCAGTATCGGGCCGCTGTGGAGTGCGGCGACGCAGTCGCCGCTTTCCACTCCCGCGAAGCGGGGGAAATGAGGGGAACCCGACGATGAGGCTCTTCATCGCCGTTGAGCTCAGCGAAGCGGTCCGCGAGCGCCTGGGCCAGGCCCAGGACCGCCTCCGCTCGGCCCCGTGCAGTGTCAAGTGGGTGAAGCCCCACCTGATGCACCTCACGCTGCGCTTCCTCGGTGAGGCCGATCAGGCCATCGTGGGCGTCCTCGAACAGGTCATGGGCTCGGCCGCGCAAGGCATCGCCCCCTTCGAGGTCACGCTCGCCGGCCTGGGGGCCTTCCCCGAGCGGGGGGCGCCGCGCGTCGTCTGGGCCGGCATCCGCGACAACGGCAGCCTGGCGGCCCTCAACCGTCGGCTCGAGGAGGCCGTGCGGCGCCTCGGCTTCGCGCCCGAGACCCGCCCGTTCCACCCCCACCTGACCCTCGGGCGGGTGAACGGCCGCCAGGGGGCGGACGAACTCCGCCGCCGCCTCGCTGCCCAGGCCGACGCCGACTTCGGCTCCTGCACTATCACCGAGCTGCTCCTCATCCAAAGCGTCCTCTCCCCCGCGGGACCGACGCACACCCCGCTGCGCCGCCACAGGCTGTGACGAGTCACCCACGCGGGGTGTTGTAGCGACAAGCGTCCCGCTTGTCGTCGAGCGGACGAGACCGCAAGCGGGACGCTTGCGGCTACGCCGTGGAAAGGAAGCCAAAGGATGGCCATCGGCAAGAAGCCGAAGAGGCTATTCGTCGCCGCCACCCGCCAGGACCAGGGGAAGACGACCATCTCCCTCGGCCTCCTGGCCGCCTTCGAGGAACTGGCGCCACCCGTCGGCTTCATCAAACCCGTCGGTCAGCGCTACGTGGAGGTGGACGGCGTGCGGCTGGACGAGGACGTGGCGCTGATGCGGGCGGTGTTCAAGCCCGACGTTGGGCTGGCCGACATGAGCCCCGTCACGGTCGGGCGCAGCTTCACCCGCGACTACATCCTCAAGCCCAACCGCGAGGCGCTGGTGGACCGCGTGCGCGGGGCCTTCGAGCGCGTGGCCGAGGGCAAGAACGTGGTCGTCATCGAGGGCACGGGACACGCCGGCGTAGGCTCCTGCTTCGACATGTCCAACGCCGAGGTCGCCAGGCTCCTGGGGGCCAAGGTCATCATCGTCACCGAGGGCGGCATCGGCGGCCCCATTGACGAGGTGATGCTCAACGCCGGCGTCTTCCACGAGCAGGGCGTCGAAATCCTCGGCGTCGTCCTCAACAAGGTGCGGCCCGAGAAGCTCGACTCCGTGGCCACATTCGTCGAGGAGGGCCTGGTCCGCAAGGGCATCGCACTCCTCGGCGTCATCCCGCACGAGGACGTGCTGGCCAACCCCACCATGCGGCAGATACTCGACGAGGTGGGCGGCGACCTCCTCAACGGCGAGGGCTACCTGGGCAACGAGATCGAAACCGTCATCGTGGGCGCAATGACCGCCCACCGCGCCCTCGACTACATCTACCACAACAGCCTGCTCATCACGCCCGGCGACCGCGACGACCTGGTGCTGGCCGCCATGAGCAGCTACGCCGTGGGCGACGACAAGGCCAACTTCGTCGCCGGCATCCTCCTCACTGGCGGCGTGCGGCCCCACGAGAACATCGTCCGACTCCTCCGCCGCACCAACATCCCGGTCATCCTGGTCAAGGGCGACAGCTACTCCATCGCCGCCGCCGTCCACACCCTCAAGATCAAAATCCAGCCCTCCGACACCCGCAAGATCATCATGGCACGCCGACTCGTCAAGCGCTTCGTCAACGTCCAGAAAATCCTCGATACCCTCTGACCCCCCACTGACCATGGGGAGACCACAGCAGGGGATGGCTGGATGAATGGATGGTTGGATGGTTTGACATTCATCCACTCATCCACTCATCCACCCATCCAATCATCCACTCTTCATTGACATTCCCGCCCATTCGGGGTATCGTAACGTAGGAGAGGCGGGGCCGAAGCCCCGCGGTTAGCCAAGGAGTGGGGGCGTCCTTGCCACACCGCCGGCGGGCCAGGAGCGGCCCGCGCCGGCACACCACGGAAGGAGGTCGGAGATGTCGAGCAAGACGCAGTTCTGGCTCGGGTCGCTCATGCTCGCCCTGGCGGTAGGCATCCTGGTCGGGGGCCTGGTCGCGCCCAGGCCGTCGTACAGCCAGGAGATGGGCGAGGGCCGCACGGGCAACTTCGCCCTGGTCGCCAGCAGCATGCAGGGCACCCGGCCCAAGTCGCAGATCATCTACGTCATTGACGACCGCAACGAGGCCCTCTACGTGCTCGAGGCCAGCGCCCTGCGCGGGAACGAGCCGGAGCCGCGCGGCTTCTTCGACCTGCGCGACATGAGCACCGGGCTCCAGAAGTCCCGCGCCGCCAGGGACAAGCGCCTCGGCAAGTAGGCCGCTCGCCGCAAGTCCAGGTAGCTTTCAGCGATTCGGCTCATTGGGGCAAAGACTGCCTGAAGGCAGGACTCCCAACGAGCCGCTCTCCCGGTTCGGAGTCCTGCCTTTAGGCAGTCTTGTCCCGTCTGAGGGCGCCGCCGAATCGCTGGAAGCTGTTTGGCAGCGCCAAGTACATGGCGTCCTGCCGCCCCAAGAATGCCAGGCAAGAATGCCAACGCGCGCCACACGAGTTGGCATTCTTGCCCCTGCCTCCCCCGCCTTGATTCCCCTCCCGGCCCGTGATATGCTCTCTCCAGAGCGCGGGGCCGACGCCCCGCAACCCCCCTGGTAAGGAGGCGGAAGATGTCGGGCAGGACACAGTTCTGGGTCGGGTCGCTCATGCTCGCCGTGGCTGTGGGCATCCTCGTGGGGGGCCTGGTCGCCCCGAGGCCCACGTACAGCCAGGGGGTCGGCGAAGGCCGCACAGGCGGCTACGCGCTCGTGGCCAGCGACCTGAAGGGCACGAAGGCCAACGCACAGATCGTCTACGTGCTCGACGACCGCACGGAGGCGCTCTACGTCATCGAGGCCAGCAGCGCCAGGGGCGACGACCCCAGCCCGCGCGGCTACCTCGACCTCCGCAAGTGCGCCACCAAAGTCCAGAAGGACCGAGCGCACGAGGGCAAGCAGGAGAAGTAGGCAGGGCGAGTTCCTGAGGAGTATGACTTCCGGTTTTGGCGGACGTCTCGTGGCTCCTCAATCGTCCTCGTCCTCGTCCCTCGTCCTCGTCCTCGACTCTTCTCGGGGGAAGCCAAGAGGATCGAGGACGAGGGACGAGGACGAAGGACGAGGACGATAGGCCACTCGCGGCGCCCGCCAAGACCGGGAGTCATGCTCGTTCCTGAGCCCGTGCTTGACTTGCCCATGAGCCGGGCCTATAATGCGGCGGCCCTCGGGCGCTCGCCCGGGGGCCGCCGCGCATGTCGAGAGGAGCCCCGTGTCCGAGCCAGGGCAGGACAAGCCGCATCACGACGTCGGACACCGCATCGTGCGGGCCATGTTCGTCATCATCTTCTTCCAGCTCTTCTGGAAGTTCGGCGGCCTCATCGTCACCATCCTCGTCGGCTCGATCTTCGCCTCCGGGCCGGAGGCCGACGCCTACACCTTTGTCTCGAAGAATGTGGTCTTCCTCCTCCAGACGTTCTGCCTGAAGGTTTTTATCCCGCTCCTGGTGCCGCTGTTCAAGGAGGAGCTTGCGGAGCACGGCGAAGAGGGCGCCTGGCGGTTCGCCAACACGGTGCTGAACCTGACGATAGTGGCTCTGGCCGCCACAGTTGTCGCCGCCTTCGTTTTCGCCCCGCAGGTGCTGTCGCTCTTCGCCCCCGGCTTCAACGAGCAGCAGCTCGCCCTCAGCGCCCGGCTGATGCGCTGGATGCTGCCCGGCGTCTTCGCCGTCTGCCTCGCCACGGTCACGTACGCGGTTCTGAACTCCTACAACGTCTTCGGCTACGCTGCGGCGGGTGACGGGGTTCAGAAGCTGGTGTGGGCTGGGGCGCTCTTCGCGGCGTCGCTGACGGGGCTTGCGCTCCCGCGGATGCTGGATGCCCTGGCGGTGGGGTTCGTCATCAGCGCGGGGGCGATGCTGCTGACGCACCTCCTTGGCCTCCGCTCGAAGCTGCGCTTCTATCGCCCGAGCCTGCCAGGGCTCTCCCTGCGGCGGATCGGCATCGAGGTCGCCATCCTCGCCGCACATCTCGTTGCGCTCGGCGCGGGGCTGCTCGTGTGCGAGAGGCTTCGGCCCCGGCTGCCCAACGACGGCGCCCTCCTCGCCCTCCAGCAGGTCGTCCTGGTCGCCGTCGTGTCGGCTTACCTACTCCTCCTCTGGTGGCGCGCGCGCGGGCGGAAGACACGGATGGCGCGGTTCGCCACACTCGCCGTGCCGCTCCTCTTTGGCATCCTGTTCGCCAAGTACCGCGACCTCGTGACCAGCGCCTTCGCGTCGTTCACCGGCACGGGGGTCTTCGCCGACCTCGAGTATGCCCGCAAGGTGGGCGAGGCGCCGAACACGCTGGTCATCGCCGCCCTCAGCATCGCCCTCCTGCCCCACCTGAGCGAGCTGGCCGCCAAGAAGCTCTGGGGCGACTTCGCCCGCGTCATGACCAAGACCATTCGCGTCATCATCGCCTTCTTCGTCCCCCTCACCGCCCTGATGATCGTCCTGCGCCAGCCCATCATCGCCCTCCTGTTCGACCGCGGGAACTGGACGGATTACCACCTGAAGCACGCGGGCGACGCCCTGGGGCTTTACATCCTGGCCTTGCCCTTCTTCGCCATCGAGAACCCGATCCAGCAGTCGTTTTTCGCCATGCAGCGGATGTGGGCGCCCACGATCATCGGCTTCCTGGGCACGGGCTTCCACATTCTGTTCCTCTTCATCGGCATCGAGTGGCTGGGGTTCGGCTACTTCATCGTCGTCGCCATCGTCTACGCCGCGGCGCGGGCTGTCAAGAACATCATCCTCCTGCTCGTCATGCGCTACCACGTCCGCATCCTCCCGTGGCGTCCGACCCTCATCTTCCTCGCCAAGGCCGCGATAGCCACGGCCGGCGTCTGGGCCGCCGCCGAGTTCACCTATCGCCCCCTTACAAAGCTCCTTCCCCTCGACCCCTATCGCCGCCGCGAGGTGATGATTGACACCTTCAACGTCGAACTCCGCGACTGGGAGGCGGACAATGTGGACGACTTCCGCATCGTCTGCAAGTCCAACGAGAACGATGCCGCGCTCCTCAAAGAGGCTTTCGGCACCACCGACGTGATTGACGGCCAGAACGCCCTCATGGCCCGCTACCGCCGCTCCCCCCGCCGCTTCGCCGGCCTGCGCCGCGATCTCTCCGACTTCGCTATGGACAGGATGCACAGCATCTTCTTTGTGGCGCTGTGCAACGAAGACGCCGAGTTGACCGTGGAACTGGTGGCGCGAGATGGCCGTACGTTCCGACACGAACCACTGAACATAGCCGCCGGCAAGCGTCAGTTCATTGCAGTGAAACTCAGAGAGTTCGGGCTAGGCAAGCCGCGGCCCGAGTTGGTCGGGCTCTGGATTCGCGACACAACACCAACTCCCGGTGTGCGACGTGACCCGTCCACGTTGATCCTCAGGGCGATCCGTGTCAGAATTCGGGGCGAAGTGACAGCGCCTCTTGACAATCTTGAACCAACTCCTGAGGACTGGAGTGAACTCTCAGGCCACGGGGACCGGTTGGTGCAAGTGGAGGATACGGGCGAGCGTGCCGGGGAACCTGAGTTCGCGCTCCATTTCCCAAAGACCTCCGGTGGCCGACTTGTCGGTCGTTACTTGGAGGAATATGGCCTACGAGACTGTGAGCGCCTGACCTTCAAGGCACGTGCAGATGCGCCATGTTCACTGAAGATAGGCATCTTCACGGGTACAGCATCTCCCTCGATGCTGGACAGCGGGGAGCGTGGCGCGGACCCGGGAGCTGCCGATGCCCTCAAGGACCAGAGGGATGAAGCGGGAGACGACTCGAGAGGTAAGTTAGGCGTGCGCGTATGCTGGGAGAAGAGCATCGCCATCACGGCGAGCTCGAAGCGTAAGACGTACTCGGTTCCTCTCTCGGCCTTCAAGCCGCAACCAGTCTTCGACACTCGGCAGCCTCCGCCACAGCCCGGCACGCTTGTGCTCAACTGGGATACCTATCTTGAGTTCGACGTGCCCCCAGGCGTGGATTTCTGGCTGGACAACGTGGCCTTCGTGCGGGAGGCGAAGGGGCCACGGCTGGGGCGGGTGGCGGTGATGTATGAGGTCGGCAAGCTCATCCACGTCGCCGTGCCCTCGCTGGCGGCGGTCCTCGTGTTCGTCGTCCTGCTCTTCGTCCTCCGCGTCGAAGAGGCGCGCGAGGGGTGGGAGTGGGTGAGGGAGAAGGGGCTGAGGAAGATTGTGGGCAAGTTCCGGAGGAGAAAGGGCCAATCCGTAATCCGTAATTCGTAATCCGTAATCAGAGAAGCCAGCAGCTACAAGCTGCAAGCCGCAAGCCCCAAGCTTCGGAGGGGTTGGGCGGAAGCTTGGAGCTTGTAGCTTGCGGCTCTTTTCTGGTTACGGATTACGGATTACGCATTACGGATTCCAGCCAAGGAATCCCGATGAAAGCTGTCATCTTGTCCATCGGCGACGAGGTGCTGAATGGCGAAGTGGCCGACACCAACGCGGCCTGGCTGGCCGAACGGCTGCTGGAGCTGGGCGTGGAGATCAGCTACCACACGTGCGTGGGCGACGTGGAGGAGCATATCGAGCAGTCGCTCCGCTACGCCTCGCGGCGGGTGAACCTGGTCGTGGCCACGGGCGGGCTGGGGCCGACGCACGACGACCTGACCCGCCACGCCGCGGCCAAGGCGGCCAATGCGCCGCTCGAGCTGCACGAGGAGTCGCTCGCGGCCATCGAGGAGCGCTTCCGCCGCTACGGGCGGCCCATGCCCGCTCAGAACCGCATCCAGGCGATGATTCCGCAGGACGCCGAGGTGCTGCCCAACAGCGAGGGCACGGCGCCTGGCTTCATCGTGTGCATCGGCGGCGCCCACGCCGCCTTTCTGCCCGGCGTGCCGCGCGAGATGAAGGCGATGTTCGAGAAGAGCCTCGCCCCCTTCATCGCCGCGCTGCCCATCGAGCGGAGGGCAGTGCGCGTCGAGCACCTTCACACCTTCGGCGTGCCAGAGTCCACGGCGAACGAGCGGCTGGGCAACCTGATGCTGCGTGGCGCCAACCCCCTGATCGGCCTGCGCGTCAGCGGCGGCGGCGTCTCCATCAAGCTCCTCGCCACGGGGCCGGACCCGGCGAGCGTGGAGCGGGTGATGGGGCCGACCCTGGAGGCGGTGCGGCAGCGCTTCGGCGAGGCCATCTTCGGCACGGGAGCCGACACCCTGGAACTAGCCACCGCCCGCCTGCTCGAATGCCACGGCAGGACGCTCGCCATCGCCGAATCGTGCACCGGCGGCCTCGTCGGCCACCTGCTGACCAACGTGCCCGGCATCTCCCGCTTCCTGCTCGAGGACCTCGTGACCTACAGCAACGCGGCGAAGGCCGAGCTGCTCGGCGTTCCCGCCGAGACGATTCAGGCCGTGGGCGCCGTGAGCGAGGAGGTGGCCCGTGCAATGGCCGAGGGCGTGCGGAAGCGAGCGAAGGCCGACATCGGGCTATCCACCACCGGCATCGCCGGCCCCGACGGCGGGAGCGCCGAGAAGCCGGTCGGCCTCGTCTACATCGGCCTCGCCACCGATGCCGGCACGAGCGTGGAGCGCATCACCCTGGTCGGCGGCCGCGAGCTCATCAAGGACCGCGCCGCCAAGTTCGCCTTCAACACCCTCAGGCTCCACCTGCGGAAGATGGGGGATTGGTCGAAGTGCCAGACATGACGCGTGACCCGTGACGCGTGACAAGAGAAGAGGATGGGCCGTTCGTAGTGCGGGCTTCAGCCCGTAGCTTGCGCCGGGTCACCAAGTACGCCGCCCTACAAATGAGGGGACAAAATCGGAGTCCCGAAGGGACAGCAGTGGGTTGCCGGCGGCTTCAGCCGCCGGATCGTGGCGCACCCACGACCCAGTCCCGAAGGGACGGCAGTGCGCCGGGGCACAGCGTTCGCCCTCTTCTGCCGTCCCTTCGGGACTGGCTAGTTGTCGCGCCTGGGACCGGCGGCTGAAGCCGCCGGCAAACCACTGAGCTCCCTCTGGGAGCAAGGAACCAAGGCCTACGCGATTTGGCCCCCCTATTCGTGGGGCGATGTACTCAGGCACTACGGCCTGAAGGCCGCACTACAGACCTGGATTCGTTCCTGACCACGCGTCACGCGTCCTGCGCCGCTACTGTGGACACCAGAATGCCCAGATACCGCCTCATCGCCGTTGATATAGACGGCACGCTGCTCGACAGCAGCTCCCACCTCCGCCCCGCGGTGCGCGACGCGCTCCGCCGCGCGGTAGCCAGCGGCCTCCACGTCGTGCTGTGCACGGGCCGCCGCTATCGCACGGCCCAGCCCATCGCGGAGGAGCTTGGCCTCGCCCTCCCCCTCATCTGCCACAGCGGGGCGCTGGTGAAGGACACCGCGAGCCACCGCACGCTCTTCGCTAACCCGATGGCGCCCGAAGTGCTGCGGCTGCTCCTGGCCGCCCTGGGCGAGTTCGGCCTTGTTCCGATGGTCTATACCGACACCTTTCACACGCAGACCGATTTCTACCTCCAGCGCGAGGCCCTGCTGACGCCCTACCACATGGACTACCTGCTCAAGAACAACGGCTGGTTTCGCTTCGTGGAGTCGCTCGACGGCGACCTGCCGGCCCCTGCAATCCAGGTCTGCACGTTCGGAGAGCTGGCTGAACTTCAGCGGATTCGCCCGATGCTCCGCGAGAAGCTGGCCGCCCGCACCACCTGCCACCTCCTCAGCTCGGCCAAGTACCTCGGCAACTTCCTCGAGTTCCAGAACGGCAGGGCCTCCAAGTGGGCCGCCCTCCGCGACATCCTCGACGCCAACGGCATCGCGCCTGAAGAGGTCGTGGCCATCGGGGACGATGAGAACGACATCTCGATGCTCCAGGCCGCCGGCCTCGGGGTCGCAATGGGCAACGCCGCCTACGCCGTCAAGAGCGCCGCGCACCTCGTTGTCCCGAGCAACGACGAAGATGGCGTGGCGCGGGTGATTGAGAGGCTGCTGTCGCCGGACGCGTGACGCGTGACTGGAGAAGACGTGCCGCGTGCCCAGGATTCCGAATCGGGGAGCGTCCAAAGGGATGAGGGAGTTCGTAGTGCGGGCTTCAGCCCGTTTTCCTCCACGGCCTGAAGGCTGCACTACAAACTACGCACCAGAGCTTCCCGTGGTTGACTCTGCCTCTGGAATCTGTAATGTGGAATCTGGAATCCGTGACCCGTGTCCGGCCACGCTGAAGGGGGTTCGGAGCGCGAGGACCCAATGATCAAGGAGCATGACCGGGTCGTCTTGACCGCCGACCTGGAGCAGGAGGGGCTCGAGGCGGGTGATGTTGGAACCGTTGTCCATGTTCATCGGCAGGGCGAGGCATACGAGGTCGAGTTCATGACGCTCGATGGCGAAACCGTCGCGGTTGCCACCCTTCGGGCCTCTCAGGTCCGCCCAGTGAGCCGGCGCGAGATGACGCATGCCCGCCCCCTCGCGTTCCTCGGCGGCGAAGGCCGCAGATAAGGGGGCAGTATGATGAGGCGAGTGATCAAGAAGGACAAGCTGGCCCTCTTGGGCGGGCCAAAGACGATTGACGAGAAGGCGGGGCGCGGGCTGAAGTGCGCCTGGGCGGGGAAAGGCCTGGAGCAGGCGCTTTGCGAGTACACGGGGGCGAAGTACGCACGCTGCGTCTCATCCGGCACCGCCGCGCTCATCTCGTCGCTTTTCGCGGCGGGAGTTGGCCCAGGCGACGAGGTGCTCACCGTGGCCTTCACATGGGTCGCCACGCCGGGAGCCGTCCTGCGCTGCAACGCCGTGCCGATCTTCGTGGACGTTGACCCCAAGACTCTGACGATGGACGTGGCGGACCTGAGGCGGAAGATCACGCCGCAGACGAAGGCGATCCTGCCTGTGGACTTCTACGGCCATCCCGCGCCCATCCCCGAAATCATGGAGGTCGCCGAAAAGCACGGGCTGCTCGTCATCGAGGACGCCTGCCAAGCCTCCACCGCCGAGATCAACGGCGCCAAGGTGGGCAACATCGCCCACATGACCGCGTTCAGTTGGTCCGGCAAGCCCATCTACTCAAGCGTCGGCGGCGGGGCCTACCTGACGAACGACCGCCGGCTCTTCGAGAGCGCGCTCCTCGCCGGCCAGCACCCCACAGTCATCCAGGGGCTGGCGACCGACCCCGACGTGCTCCGCTACGCCTCGATGGGCGGCACGGGCGACAACATGCGCGCCGTCGGGGGCGACGCGATGGCACAGCTCCTCGACGCCGAGGTCCGCACCGCCGCCCGCATCTGCAACTGCGAGTTCCTGACCGGGAAGCTCAAGGACATACCCGGCATCACCCCGCCCTACGTCCGCCCCGGCTACAGGCACGTCTACCACTACTACACCTGCCTGTGGGACCCAGCGGTGCACGGGGTGAGCCGCGACCGCTTCTGCGAGGCCCTCAACGCCGAGGGGCTGGCCGTGGTGGCCTACGTGCAGGACGCCAATCACTATTTCGCGCCCGAGAGCAAGCCCATCCAAGCGGGCGGGCCGTGCCACCTGCGGACGGTCTTCCAGGAGCGGAACCTCTACGGCAAGGGCTGTCCCTTCCTCTGCCCGCACGTCAAGAACCCGCCCGTCTACCGCAAGGGCGACCTCCCCGTGAGCGAGGAGACGACGCTCCGCGAGTTCTGCATCATGCAGCGCGACATCTCCCCGCCCTGCGATGAGCGGGACATGCAACTGATTGTGGATGCCATCAAGAAGGTCGTTGACAACATAGACCTTCTTCGGGCCTAATCGTCCTCGTCCTCGTCCTTCGTCCTCGTCCTCGATTCTTCCGCTGTTGGGGGTTGGGTGTTAGGGGCAAGAGAAGCAAGAGAAGATCGAGGACGACGGACGAGGACGAAGGAGGAGGACGAGAAGAGGGAAGCCATGGAAGAAGTCCGCTTCGACCGCATGGTGGTGCCCCAGGTGGTCGCCCGCCGCAACGCTTGCAACCTGGCCTATCTCCCGGTCGGCTCGCTGGAGTGGCACGGCGACCACATGCCCTTCGGCACCGACTACTTCACCGTGACCCACATCGCCGAGGAGGCGGCCCGCCGCTTCGGGGGCGTCGTCTTCCCCCCCGTCTACTACGCCGACGTGCGCTACATCCTCCAGGAGTGCCGCGTCGAATGGCGCAAGACCTATGCCCGCACAATGGGCGTGCCCGAAGCCTTCGCCGCCGCCTTCCCGCTCCAGAACGCCGACGGCTCGCCCGGCTACGAAGGCCCGACTCAGCCCGACGACGGCCCGCCGCCCAAGGAGCCGCTGGACTTCACGAAGGCGGGCCAGGAGGCGGAATTCGCCCGCCACATCGCCCGCATCCTGCTCGAAATCCACCTCTACGGCTTCCGCCACATCCTCCTCCTGCCCGGCCACGGCCCGAACCCGGCCTACTGCAAGCGGGCCGAGGAGGTCTACAAGGAAAACGTGGCCCGCCGCAGCGCCTTCGGCCCCCCTGCCCGCACCTTCACTTGGTTCTACATCGAGGCGGCCAAAGAGTGCGAGCCGATGCTCAAGAACCACTGGATCCACGCCGACCGCTGGGAAGGCTCCGTCACAGCAGTCGCCGCCCCAGGCACCGTCCACACCGAATTCCTGCCCAGCGACCCGGAGGCGCTCGTGCCCGCCTACCTCGGCGACCCCTATCTCCACGAGGACACCGGCTACAACCCCGCGCTGCGCCACCTGTGGCACAGCTTCGACTACTTCGACCCGCGGAACGGCACAAGCGTCGAGTACGGGCAAGCCCAGGTAGACCATGTCGTCACCAGAGTCGGAGACGCGCTTGATGGATTGATGCGTGGAACGTGAGGTCTCGTCCCGCGTCCCCCGTCCCGCGTGCCAGGAGAAGACACAGGAAGTGGTTGTCCTGGCACGCGGCACGAGGCACGCGGCACGGGACTCAATACAGGAAGGAGGCCAGGAATGAAGGTGTATCTGATGACGGATCTGGAGGGCGTGGCCGGGGTGTTCTCGTGGGACAACCGTAAGGACGAGAGCGTGGCGAACCACGACCTGCGCTGCCGCCGCGCCCGGTGGCTGACCCGCGAGGTGAACGCGGCGGCCGACGGCTTCCTCGCCACAGGGGCGACCGAGGTGCTGGTCAACGACGGCCACGGCGGCGGCTACACGATTGACCTGGACGAGCTTGACCCCCGCGTGGAGATCATCCACGGCCACGAGCGCCCCTTCTGGCTCCCGCTCATCGAGACCTGCGACGTGACGGCCCTGGTGGGCGCCCACGCCAAGGCGGCCACGCCGCTCGCCTGCCTCCGCCACTCGATGAGCGACAGCGTGCGCGGCTACTGGCTCAACGGCATCTCGATGGGCGAGATGGGCATGCAGGCCGCCATCGCGGGGCACTACGGCATCCCGTTCGTCTTCGTCTCCGGCGACTACTGGGCGTGCCGCGAGATGCAGAAGCTGTGCAAGGGCTGCGTCGCCGTGCCCGTCAAGCGTGGCCTGAGCACGTTCAGCGCCCGAACGTTCACCCCGCAGAAGGCCCAAGAGCTGATCCGCGCCGGGGCGGCGAAGGCGCTGGCCGCCGCGAAGGTCAAGCCCTTCAAGCTCGCCTCGCCCGTCCGCTTCCGCCAGGAGATGAAGGAGCCGGTCTACGACACCGAGAAGCCGCCCGAGGGCTTCACAGTGCTGGACAGCCACACCATCGAGACGAAGGCGAAGGACGTGATTGACCTCTTCATCAAGCTCTACAAGTATCCGCCCGACTTCCAGCCGAGGAAGAAACCATGAGGCGTGACCCGTGACGCGTGACACGAGAGGCCACGAGCGGCGAGCCGCGAGCTTCGAGCCTGAAGCCAGGAGCGTGGCAGCCTTGCTCTGGAGCTCGTGGCTGGAAGCTCGCCGCTTGGCTCTCACGCGTCACGGGCCAGCCCCAGCACCTTTCCCGGAGAGCGCTGCAATGAAACCCGCCGCCGACGAGCACGGAAAGCGCTATCCTCTCTTCTGGGGCCGCATCCAGAGCTTCAAGTATGCGGCCCAGGGCGTGGCCCACATGCTCCGCACCCAGCACAATGCCTGGATTCACGCAGGCATCAACCTGGCCGTGGTCGCCGCCGGCCTCGCCTTTGGCGTCTCGCGCAGCGAGTGGTGCTGGCTCATCCTGGCGATGGCGAGCGTATGGACCGCCGAGTCGTTCAACACCGCCATCGAGATCATCGTGGACATTGCGTCGCCCGAGTGGCGTCCCGCGGCGGGGCGGGCGAAGGACGTGGCGGCGGGCGCCGTGCTCCTGTGCGCCGCCGGGGCCACGGCCATCGGCCTCCTCGTCTTCCTGCCCCACGCCCTGGCCCTCCTGCGAGCCGGCTAGGCGGTTGTGCGCAGGGGATTCCGGCGCTATACTGCGGGGCGGTGGGGCCCATCGAGGGTGCAGGATGAGAAGGTACTCGGCGTTGCGCGCGCCGCTCCTGGCATTCTACTCTAAGGCGCTGTACCGCGACGTGGCGCGCAACTGGCCCGGCAGCGGCGTGGTCTATCCCCTGCTGCTCCTGGCCGCCTGCTGCGCGCCCATTGTGGTGCTCCTCCAGCTCCGCGCGTTCGGCCCTTTGGCCGCCTGGCTCGCGCCGCTCGTCGCCCAGATTCCACCTATCACAATAGCCGAGGTCGAGCAGATTACGCCTGCCAAGAAGACCGAGGGGAAGCCGGCTCCGCGCACCAAGGCGGCCAAGTTCGAGGTCTCAGTCGACGCCACACAGCCCTACTTCATCCGTGACGACAAGACAGGGAAGGCCATCGCCATTCTCGACACCACGGGCAAGGTCTCCTCGCTCAAAGGCACCGAGGCCAGGCTCCTCCTCACCAGGACCCAGCTCTTCATCCGTCAGGCCACGGGCGAGGTGGTGAGCCAGGAGGCCAGCGACCTGCCGTTCCGCAGCATGGACAGCGGAAAGGCCGCGCTGTGGGTCTGGTGGCTCAGAGGCCCGCTCGCGATCGCCCTGTTCCTCGTCCTGGTGCCCCTGGCCTATGTGTATGCTCTCGCGCAGAACGCCGTGTGTGCCGGCGTCGGCCTGCTCCTCGTGCGGAACCGGCGGTGGCAGTTCAACTACCGCACGGTCATGCGCCTGGCGAGCGTGGCGGCCACGCCGGCGGCGCTGCTCGCCACCGCGGCCATCCTGGCCGGCCTGCGCGCGCCGCTGCCCATCTGGCTCGCCGCGTGCTTCGCGGTCAGCGTGGGCTACCTGCTCTTCGCGATTCGGGCGGCCACGGAGCTGCGCGGCTCCGACCTCGAGGCCACGCCCGACCTGCCGTCCTTCTCGGTAGACTGAACGCCGTTCTTCAAGGAGACGCCGATGCATCACGACTCGCCCGCCGCGTTCGGCAACGACGCCGCGGAGCTCCTTCAACTGGCCGAGCTGGAGGCTCGCCGCCACGGGGCCAAGGAGGTCGAGGTGCGCCACCTCACCCTCGCCCTGGCCCAGCACCCGCGCTGGAAGGCCCCCTTCGCCGAGCTTGGCCTGCCCCTCGAACGCCTCCGCACCGCCATCCTCGAGGCCCCCGCCAAGGCCCCAGAGCCCCTGCCCCAGGCCGAGGAACTCCAAGAGGTGGTGAAGAGGGCCAAGAAGCTGCTCCCGTCGAGCAAGGCCCCCCTCAGCGGCGGCCACCTGCTCCGCGCCATTCTCGAAAGCGAAGGCGCCGTCGCGCGCGCCATCTCGAGCGAGACAGGGGTCCCGCTCTTCGACATGCTCACCCAGCCCAAGCTCCTCGGCCTCCCAGTCAAGGTGGGCCGGGTGCAGGGCGTAGTCCAGAGCATCGGCCTCGCCCTCCGGCGCCTGGGCCACTGGACTGTTCTCGCCTTCGCCTGGTCGGCCGTGTCGGCGTTTGCCCTCTACTTCGTCGCCCGGTGGCTCCTCGGCCCCGACCGTGGCGCGGCCTGGTTCCCGTGGCTGGTCCTCCTCATCGGCGCGGCATGTGCGTTGGGCCTGGCCGCCCAGCGTGCCTGGCGCGTCTACCGGCGCCGCAAGGAGGCACGCTCCCCCTTCGCCCCCCGCCTGGCCAAGAAAGAGCCGCCGAAGAAGGCTTAGCGGGCTGCCGGGGCAGGGGTGGGCTGGACCGCTTCGCGGGGGGGCACGACGACGCCGCCGGAGACGTAGAAGCGGAGGGCCTCCTCAACCGTGATCGGCAGCTCGATGAGGTCGCGGCGCGGCACGAGCACGATGTAGCCGGACATCGGGACCGGCGCGACCGGGATGAGCACCTGCACCAGCTCGGCGCCCGTCGCCGCATTGAGCGAGCGGAGCCCCTGGCCCATCACGAAGCCGACGACGTAGCTGCCCCTCAGCGGGAAGGGCACGGCCACGACGCTGTGGAAGGCCGGCTTCTTGCCCCCAAAGAAGAAGTCCGTGACCTGCCTCAGCGAGGGGTAGATGAACTTCACGAAGGGCAGGTTGAGGAGCAGGCGCTGGAGCGCGCCCACGAGGTGCCGGCCCACGTAGCTGGCCACGAGCGCCCCTACCAAGCCTGCCACGACCACTCCGCCCATCACGGCCAACACGTCGCCCGCGACACGCAACGACAGGCCCGACGCCTCAATGCCCAGGATGTCGGCCAACCGCTCCCCCAGCCAGCGGCCGGCCACGTTGTGGACGAAGCGGGCCAGGATGTAGACCACGTAGCCGGTGAGGAAGAGGGGGAGCAGGACGGCCACGCCTGTGAGAAGAAGCCGCGCGATGCGGCGGCGTGGCTTCCTAGCAGGAGCTTGCGGCTCGCTCATCGGGCGAATGCCTCGTAGCCCAGGTCGCGGAAGCAGGCCTCGACGAGGGGCTGGGCGCCGGCCACCCAGGCGTCGCGCCGCACAGCCTCGGCGAAGTGGTCGAGCTTCGGATACAGCCGCCCCCCGCACTGCTCGTCGCGGTAGCGAGGGCTGAGACAGGCGGGGCCGAGGACGCCAGTGTCAACAAAGGAGATGAGGTCGCCCTCCGTG
>VGYV01000083.1 GCA_016872855.1 Planctomycetota bacterium | reverse complement strand
CCGAAGGGAGGCGGCGGCGCGGGCGCCCGTTTGGCTGCCTGCCCCCAGGCAGGCCACGCCGCACGAGCGAAGTCTCGTGCGGCGCTTAGTTTCTTAGAGGAAGAGCCCATGCGGGTGAGCCGCCTCGCCCTTGTTGGATGGTTGGGCCTCGCCGCGGCCCATGCGGCAGAGCCGCTCGGATGGCCGCCCACGCTGCCCGGCGGCAAGCAGGTCGCTACCGACACGTCGCCCGACTTCCTCAAGCCCAGCGGGCAGCTCAAGGAGGGCGTCGTCGTCGCCACGGCCCCGCCGACCGTGGACTTCGCCTTCTTCCCCGTCCAGACCTACGAGGGCGCCCCCTGGTCGTGCTGGGGCGACGGTCTCGCGGCGAACGGCAAGTACTACACGTCCCTCGGCGACCACGGCGTGCCAGGCGCCACGCCGCCCGGCAGCGCCTTCGTCTATGAGTACGACCCCGAAGCCAAGAGCCTGCGGTGCCTGGTGGACGTGCGGAAGGCCCTCCGCCCGCCCGAGGGGCGCTACTGCCCCGGCAAAATCCACGGGCGGCTCGACCTCGGCAGCGACGGCTGGCTCTACTTCGCCACCGAGCGCGGCGGCGAGGGCGGCACGCTCGACAGGTTCGGCTACCTGGGCGACTGGGTTCTGCGCCACCACCCGCCCACGGGCCGCACCGAGGCCGTCGCCCAAGCCCCCATCGCCAAGCACTCCATCCCAGCCAGCGTGCTCGACCCCCAGCGCCTCATCTTCTACGGCGGCACCGCTCCCGGCGGCGACGCCCCCGACAAGCGCATCGCCTTCTTCGCCTACGACCTGAAGGCGAAGCGGCTCCTCCACGCCGGCCCCAACGGCTGCGCCCGCTACTTCCTCTTCGCCGCCTCCACGGGCCGCGTCTACTACGAACGCACCGACGACGCGGGGCAGCCGACCGGCGACCTGATGCGCTTCGACCCCGCGGCAGGCGGGCCGCCCGCCAAGGCCGCCACCTGCCCCGGCCTCCGCGCCGCCACCGCCGAGACCCCCCAGGGCTTCGCCTACGCCGTCTCCAGCGGCCAGCGGGCCGAGGCCATCCTCTGGCGCTTCGACCCCAAGGCCGAGAAGGTCGAGGTCCTCGGCCCAGCCGCCGTCGCCAGCCAGAGCTACATCACTACCCTCGATGCCGATCCCACTGGCCGCTACCTCTACTACGTGCCCGGCGCCCACGGCGGCAGCGAGGCCGACGGCTGTCCCGTGGTGCAATACGACGTGGCGGCCCGCCGCCGCAAAGTCATCGCCTTTCTCCTCCCCTACTGCCAGGCCCGCTACGGCTACACCCCCATCGGCACCTTCGCCACGGCGGTGGACCCACCTGGCGACAAGCTCTACATCACCTGGAACGGCCGCCGCCGTCCCAAGCGCTGGGACACCTGCGCCCTCACCGTCCTCCACCTCCCCCTCTCCGAGCGCCCTTGAACCTGCCGCTTTGTAAAAAAGACACCCGCTGTCTTTTTCCCAACTGCGCCAGCACTGCCGAGCATAAGTGATGTGAATGAGGGCACTTATGGCATATCAGGCGACGGCTGCTCAGAAAAAGACAGCGGGTGTCTTTTTCTGGCCGCAACGAGGAGAAGGACGACGATTCACGGACCGAGCAGGCGCCAGGATCGGGGGCCAGGCCTCAGTCGCGTGGCGCCACTTGCGGCGAGCGTCCTCTTTTCGTATTCTATTGCCCTGCCGGCGCGCGGGGCGCCGGCCGAGGGGAGCCCTGCGGTACCGGAAGGAGGCCGAGCATGCGTGCTGTCGTGGCGGGATTGCTGTGTCTGGGCATTCTGTGCGCAACGGGAGTCCTGTGGGCTGGGGAGGCGGCGCCTGCCAAGGCCGAGGAGCCGCCCGCGAAGGCGGCGCCCGACGTCGAGGGCCTGAAGAAGCAGGCCGCCGAGCTCCTCGACAAGGACAAGGCGCTCCGCACGAAGCTCGAGGAGATGCGCACCAAGGCCCTCGCCTCGCCCGACGTGGCGAAGCTGCGCGAGGCCGAGGCCGCCGCCGAAAAGGCCTACGACGAGAAGCGCAAGGCCGACCCCGCCTACGCCGCCGCCCTCAAGGCCCAGGCCGAGGCCCAAGCCGCCTACTACAAGACCGTCCAGGACAAAGTGGCCGCCAGCGACGACGCCAAGGCCATCGCCGCCGAACTCGCCGCCATAGGTGACAAGGCCGCCGACTTCACCTTCCAGGAGGCCCTGGCACGCCTGGAACTCGACCACCCCAGCTCCCCCATCAACGTGGCGCTCGATAAGGACGCCGACCTGGCCAAGCTCCGCGCCGCCGCCTTCCAGGCCCCCGACAAGGAGGCCCGCGACAAGGCCCGCAAGGCATATGACGACGCCCGCAAGGCCAGGAAGGAGGCGATGCCCGAGGCCAAGAAGGTGATGGAGCGCATCGAGGCCGCCAAGAAGGGCCGCGCCGACCTCCGCACCGCCGAAGCCGAGGCCACCAAGAAACTCGCCGCCGTCCGCCGCAAGACCGAGGAGAGCGACGACGCCAACCTCAAGGCCGCCCGCGAGAAGTCCGCCGCTGCTTACAAGGCCGCCGCCGAAGCCATGAACAGCGACGCCCTCAAGGCCGTCCGCAAGGCCCGCGACGACGCCCACGCCGCCGTCTCGGCCAAGGTCAAGGAAGTCCTCGCCGCCAACCCCGACGCCGCCGCACTCACAAAGGAGCGCGACGAACTCCGCACCCGGATGGCCGAGCTCGACAAACAGCTCCGTCAAGCCAGCAAGAAGTAGCCCCGTCCCCTGGACCGCGTTGGGGCCATCACGACCCCAGCCGCCCTCCCGCAGGCCCCCGCGCCTGCGGAAGGGTGGCCACCAGCTAGTGGCCAATCCGTCGCCCCACCGGGGCAAGCCCGGTGGGGGCGGGAGCTCCGAGGGGCTCTCTGTACACCCTCCTGTGCGGAGGTGCAGTTAGAAGTCGCGGAGAACGACTCTGAGGCCGTGGAGGAGCGCGGCAGTCTGCCGGTCCTGACTGTCCCTCGCGGCTGAGCGGCAGGGCATCGCGCCCCGTCCTGCGGAGCCGCCCCGGATCACGCCAGAGCGGCGGTCGCCTCCCTCGGTCCAGGCCGAGCCATCCGACGGCGCGCCCGTGTAGTCGGCGTGCCACGCGTCCTCGCACCATTCCCAGGCGTTCCCGTGCATGTCGAAGATGCCCCAGGCGTTCGCCCTCTTCGTGCCCACAGGATGGAGCTTGCCCCCCGAAACGTCGAGGTGCCAGGCGTAGTCTGCCAGCCCATCCTCTGGGTCATCGCCGAAGCAGAACTCGGTAGTCGAGCCGGCCCGGCCGGCATATTCCCACTCGGCCTCACTGGGGAGGTCGAAGCGGCGCTTTGTCTTCGCCCTGAGCTGCTCGAGGAAGCCCTGGGCCATCTCCCAACTCACGCCTTCAACGGGGCACTTGAGGTCCTCGGCAGGGATGGGTGCTGGGGCTTCGACCTGGCCCTTCGCGGCAGGTCCGGGCACGGGCGCTTTGCCAGGGCCTGGCCCCTCCGGCAGGTCCAGCTCCTTGGGCACGACGGGCACGAGGAACTCGTTCGGCCTGCCTCTCACGGCGCCCTCAGGCAGGCCGGGCCAGGGGACTTCCCACGGGTCCGGTTCCGGTGGCTCGACCGGTTGCTTCGGCTCGCCTCCCCCAGGTCGGCTGGGGCTGGAGCCGGTGACCGCGCGCCATTGCTCCAGGGTCACCTCGTATTTCCCGATATAGAATGGCCTCGCGATCTTCACCTCGCGGACGGGTCTCTCGTCAGCAGCGCCCTTCTCCGACCCCATGCGGAAGGAGCCCGCAGGCACGAGCACGAGGTCCAGCTTCACCCCGCCGCCCAGCTCAACCGCCGTTGCCACGGGTTTGCCGAGCACGTTCGCGGCATCGGCCTGGCGCTGCCGGGCCTCCTCGGCGGGGCCCCCACGCGCCAGCTCGGCCTTCTCCGGCGCCGGAACTCGGAGGCAGACCCGAAGGCCCTTCGTGTCCGACATCCTGGAGTCGGCAAAGGGTTCCCGGGAAGAGGAACGGCAACTCCAGGCGGAGGAGTACCAGGAGCCACCGCGCAGCACACGAAGTCTTCCCAAGCCGCCCTCGGTGAGCCACGGCGTGCCGTCCGAAGGTGCTCCGTCGTAGCTGTCGTGGTACACGTCCTCGCACCATTCGGCGACATTCCCGTGCATGTCGTACAGCCCCCAGGCATTGGGCTTCTTGCCGGCCGCCCCCTGGGTCTGGCCGTCCAGATCCCCGCCATGCCACGCGTAATCCGCGAGCAGGGCCTCGTGGGCGGGGAAGCAGAAAGCCGAAGTGCTCCCAGCCCGGCAGGCATACTCCCACTCCGCCTCACTGGGGAACGTGAACCACCTGCCCGTCTTCGCGTTGAGCCTCCTGATGAACTCCTGGCAGGCAGTCCAATGCACGTTCTCCACAGGCCGCGACGGCCCCGGAAAACGGCTGGGGTTCGCGCGCATGATCGCCTCCCATTGCCTCTGCGTAACCTCTGTCTTGCCCATGTAGAAGGGTCTTGCGAATGTCACCGCGCGGACGGGCGCTTCGTCGGGCCTGCCCTCATCGGACCCCATGTTGAACGAGCCGGGGGGGATGAAGACGAGGTCCAGGCACAGCCCCCCGCCCAACTCGACGGTCATCTCGACGGGCATGCCCAGCGCCTTCGCCGCTTCGGCCTGGAGCCGAACTCTCACGGTCTGGGCACCGGGCGCCGGATCTTCCTTCTCCGGCGGAGTCCGTGCCGCCTTGCTCTGGAGGTACCGGGCATCCTCAGGAGCGACGGAATGGCGCGCGGCGGCGCCCACGGGCGCTGGCCTGTCAGTGGCGTCGCGGTCTGGCCCCAGCACGAGAACGCCCAGACCCGCGAGGACAACGATGGCAAGGCCGATGGGAACTCCCCGCCAGATGGCCACGAGCGGCCAACGCCGGCTCAGGCGCGGTGCAGGGGGCTGGGGCATGCCGTGGAGGACCCGCACCCTGGGGGCAGTGAACCGTCTCGACCTAACGGGAGCAGGCCGAATGGGGCGCGGGGGCTGGGTGGCTTCGGCCGCCGAGGGGAAGGGGTCGCGGCCGGCGAGAAGCTGGGTGCGCTGGCACCAGGGACAGGACGTGAGGTGGCTGCCAAACCAGTGCTGCTCGTTGGCGCGGCACGTGCGGAGGTCGGCTTCGGCACAGTCGAGGGCGTCGAGCCAGGCATCGGCGTCGGGCCGGGCATGCGGGTCCGTGTGGCCCTGCTCGAAGCACTGGAGGAACATCGCTCTCAGTGCAGGGGCCACGGTGTCGAAGGGCAAGGCGCCGCGCGCGGGCTGGTAGAGGGGCGAATGGGTGCCGTACGGGAAGTGGCCCGCAACGATGCGGCTCTCGTAGAGCGGCGGGTCGCCCCGGCCGCGGTAGCGGCCCGCGAAGGGGTGGACGCCCTCCATGAGGAGCTGGAAGAGGAGGACGGCGAGGCCGAAGCGGTCGTGCTCGGGCAGGCGGTCCACGGTGGCGAAGCGGGCGCCCTGGATTTCGGGGGGCGTGAACTCGGCCTTGCCCACGGGGCAGCGGTGCGGCTGGCCCGTCTCCGGGTCGGGCACTTGGAATGAATCGGTGTCCACCAGCGTCACCAGCGCGCGCTCGCTGACCAGGATATTCGACTCATTGACGTCGCCGATGACGATGCCGCGCTCGTGGAGGGAGGAGAAGGCGGCGGCGAGGTTGCGCCCGGCGCGGTGGAGGTAGCGGTAGCTGAAGAGGGGGCAGACGAGGCGCCGGGTCCCGGGGTTGTAGAAGTCAATGATCGGGTGGACTTCGCTGACGCGGGGCATGAGGAAGCCGATGACGCTCGGGCTGAACTCGCCGATGAGGAGGTCGAGGGGCCAGGCAATCGAGGCGTGGCCCTGCGCCCGCATCGGGTCGTCGGGCGGGTTGGCGAGCATGGCCCGCAGCTTGCGCTCGCGGCCGGCCGTGGGCTGATGATAGACCTTGGCGAGGAGGGAGGGGTCCTGCTGGACGACGTAGATGACGGCCTCTCCGCCGTAGCCGATGGCGACGGCGGAGTGGAAGGCGACGACCTGGCCGTCCGATGCCCGCCGACAGCGCATGGTCAGCCCACCCGCGCCGCGAGGAGAAGCGTCACGTCGTCATCCGTGCGTTGCCTGACCCTGGGGCAGCGCAGGAAGGCCTCGAGCTCGGCCCGCGCGGCCTCGGGGTCCTGGCTCTGCCCGACGAAGCGGAAGAGGGGCGCGAAGAACGGCCCGTGCGGCGCGGCCTCGGGCATCTTCAGCGCCAGCATCTCGAGTCCGTCGGTGAACACCGCCACATGCTGCACCGGCTCGGGCAGGAGCCGGAACTGCATTCGGTCGAGCGCGTTGGGGGAGATGAGAAACGTGGTTTCGTTGAGATATTCGCCGATGTCGGGCGTCGTCAGAGCCACCGCGTTCCCGTCGCGAGCCGCGGCGACCACGGCGCCGTCGCCTACCTGCGCCGCGGCGGCGAGGTGGGGCGTCGCCACGAGGAGGGCCAGGGTCGTCGCCAGGGCGCTTTGGGGCACGCCGCGAGCGCCGGCTTCGCGGCGGACGGCCTCCAGGGCCTCGGTCGTGGCGCCGCGAAGAAGGTCCTCCCACGCCGACTCGTCTGGCGGCAGGAGAGCAGACAGGCCGCGGCAGACGGCTTCGAGCGCCGCCTGGGAGGCGGCTGCGGCCCCCAGCGCGGCCAGCTCCGCCGCGCCTGCGCCGTCAGCCACGGCCGCCACGAGGACCCCCTGCTCGCGGAAGACGCGCCAGGCATGCGCATCCTGGCACGGCGCCTGGGCCTTCTCGTGGCCCGAGCCGCACACGGAGGCCGCCACGACGCGCCAGGGCGACGAATCCTGCGCGCCGCGGCGGAAGCCGGGCCGGCCAACGGAGCGAGTAGCGCTCATGTGACGCCCGCCCATCCAGGCGGCGGGAGGGCCACCTGGTCCTTCACCTGGGACTGCGATACCGCGTGCATGCTCGCCGAGAGCCAGAGGAACATCTCCTGGAAGTTCAGGCCGAGGAGCTTGACGGGTGCCCGCGTGGCGAGCTGGCGGAGCCGGTCCATGTTGGCCCCCTCGACCCCGACGGCGAAGAAGGCGACCCCCTTGCGTTGGTCGTTGTCCAGGGCGTGGATGCGTTGGCCCGCGGTCTCGATGGCGTCGGGCGATTCCCCCTGCGGCTCGCCGTCGGTGATCATGAACACCCAGGGGCGGTAGTAGGCCACGCCATTGGCGCGATAGGTCGCCTTGCGCTGCTCCACCATGTCCAGGGCCGTCTGGATCGCCTCGCCCATGTGCGTGAGGCCCTGGGCCATGAGCGTCGGCGCCGCGAAGCGGTCCGCCGTCACGAAGTCCTGCACGACCGTGACCACGCTGTCGAAGCTCACGACGGCCACTTCCACGCGGCGCGAGGCCAGGGAGTCTCGGGCGAGGGTCTCCTCGAACACCCGCAGGCCATCGTTGAGCGCCGCGATGGGCGCACCCTGCATCGAGCCCGAGGTGTCGAGGAGCAGGACGCACGGACACCGCGGCTCCGGGTTCTCCGAGAACTCGACGGTTTCCTCCAGGCTCGTTGGGTCTGGCATCGCCGGCCTCCTTTGCCAATGATGCGGGCGGGTGGTGAGGGCCATTATGGCATGGGCGCGCGGCCTGTCAAGCGCAGATGCCCTGGGAACGTGGCCCACACTATGGTCGGGGAACGCCCGTCCGCTGCTGCCGGCGCAATTGAGGCGGGGGGATTCCGAGGCGGGGCGGACATGCAACAGGGGCGGCTGCGGGCCGCCCCTGTCGCGCAAACAAGACTGCTGGCTGGCCGCGGCACGAGCGGCCACACCGCGCGAGTAAAGGGACGCGGCACAAGCGTCCTGAAGGTCATCCCGACCGTGCCCCCTCGCTCGCTCGAGGGGGCGTGTTCATCTCTACCTCGATTATGCAGCGGATCGCGCAGCGTGTCCAGTTAAGGGTATGTGAATCTTCGATGAAAGTCCGTTAATGTGGCAAGTGCTTGCCAGGCAAGACCTTACCGCTTTCGGAACTCGCGGTAGGCGTCGAGGCAGGCGACGACGTTCTCCAGCGGGCAGTTGGCCGGGATGTTGTTGCCCACGGCGAAGAAGTAGCCGGGGCAATCCCGCCCCGGACGCTTCATTCCGCGAGGGCACGGAGGAAACGCTTCACTTCGTCGAAGACAGGTGACGCGAACGGGATGTACCCAGCCTGAGCAGCCACCCCCAGCCGCCTATCCACCTTCTCGCGGGATGCCAGGAAGACCTGCATCCGCGCCCGCGACCGCTCGCGCGGACATTCCACGGAAGCCTGTTCCAGGCACTCGAAGTACTTCTCGACGCAGGGATATGCGCGATCGTCCTCAACCGCGGCAAGGCAGAGATCCTCCAACGCGCCACTTTGCGACCCGCTCGGGACGATGAACACGCCGACTCTCGGCGGCCCAGCAACCAGCTCTGCGGGTCTGCTCGGCGCGGGCAGGCCGGCCCGCTGCAACGCATCACGGACGCTGCTGAAGGTCCCCGTGGGGTCCGCATCCGCGTCGCGAACCACCCCCAGGGATCGCACCGACCTGAAGTGACGCTCGTTCCTCAAAGTCCTGAGGTTGCCGGGGAGTCTGTCCTTACCCCCGATCTGCGCGACATGCACGTTCCGGATGCCCTCCACCTGTAGCAGCGCGTCGAAGAAGAACTCCTCATCCTTCCCCTCAACCACAAGCACGGCCTCGCAGGCCACCGGGATTAGCGACTCTGGCTGAGCCATCATCGCACCTCCCACCCCATCTCGATGGCCGCGGCCAGCGTCTCCCGGTCATATGTTACCGCTACTGTCTCGTCCTTGACGCGGTCCAGACGGTGGAGCCGGAACTCGTCCTGGTACGGCAGATCCTCGGCGAACGCCTTGTGTGCAGCAGCGATGCACTCATAGCTATGGGTGGTAGCGAACACCTGGACGTTGAACTGCCGTGCAGCTTCCGCCACCACGCGCCATACGTTGGGCAGGATTGAATGGTGAAGGCCGTTCTCGATCTCGTCAACGAGGACGACGCCATCCTGTGCGTCGCCGATGGCCACGACGAGGCCCGCGAGCCGACCCATCCCATCGCCCATTACAGACAGAGGCACCAGTCGGTTGAGCCCAACATCGCCATGGATGATGGGCATATCGCCGGACACGACAACAGCCAACCGGCGAAGGCGCGGCTCGATCACCCTCAGCGCTCCGCAAACGACGTCCTGCTTCCCTACGAGTTCCATCTTGCTGAACCGCTGAGCGTCCTCTGCCGTGGGTATGACCCCTCGTGCTGCCAGGAACACGGCCCGGAACGGCGGGGGCGGCGGCGCAGGTCTGAGGTGAATCCCCTTGAGGTCTGCAACCATAGAGCACTTGCCCACTTGCCCGCCACCGTTGTCGTACTCAAGGGCCAACTCGAGGCGTCGCGCCGCGGACACGTGCGCTCCGGGGGCCTGCGCCAGTTCAGGCTCGATCAACTGGCCAATCTCGGTGAACTGCTCGGGTGCCCGGACCACTCGCAGCCGCAACACCCGTCTCCCATGCTCGATGTCCTCACCCACCAGCTCCACTTGACCTCCTAGGTCAAACCCTGCGAACAGGGAACTCCAGAGCCGTTCGAAGCCTTCTGGGAGTTCAATCTTCGTTGACACGATCCCCCGCAGGACATTGACTCGCATCGCCAGCTCGGGGTTGTAGGCACCGCAGTGGAGGAAGAGAGCCTCCAGGAGCGCGGTCTTCCCTACGTTGTTCATGCCTGCTACAAGGTTGATGCGCTGGAGATCGCCAACATCCAAACTCCGGAAACACCGGAAGTTGGCGACGTGAAATGAGCGGTACATGCCTTGTTCCCCTCAAGTCAATACGGACACAGCTTTCCACGCAGGACTCGCGACAAGGTGTCCTGCGCAGGAAAGCCTGAGCTTTGGAGGTATTATAGCGCACGTGACAGACGCTGTAAACGTTGCCCCTGCTTTGTGGTGTTGCCCTTCCTATCGCTTTCGGAACTCGCGGTAGGCGTCGAGGCAGGCGACGACGTTCTCCAGCGGGCAGTTGGCCGGGATGTGGTTGCCCACGGCGAAGAAGTAGCCGGGACAGTCGCGGCCTTTGTCCATCACGCGGCGGACCTCGCGGCGGACCTCGCGGGGGGTGCCGAAGGTGAGGACCCGGCAGTCGGCGTTGCCGATGATGACGTGGGTCTGGCCGTAGTTCTTCACCACGTAGTCGAGGTCGGTGAGCGGCTCGAAGATGAAGCCGTCGGCCCCCGCCTCGGCCAGGTCGTCCACGAACTCGGTGAAATCGCCGTCGGAGCAGAAGAGGACCTTCTTGCCCGCGTTCTTGACGATGCTCCAGAGGCGCTTGAGGTTGGGGAAGAGGACGGCGCGATACCAGGAGGGGTGGATGAAGGCGCCCTGGGTCCAGACCATGTCGTCGTGGGTGAGGATCACCTCGGCGTCGGTGCGTGCCCAGGCCTGGTAGTAAACCTCGATGACGTCGGTCCAGCGGTTGAGGACGCGGGTGAAGCGGCCGCGGTCGAGGCCGGCCATCGTGAGGAGCGTTTCCCAGCCGAAGGCGGCGATGAGGAAGCTCATCTGGGTGCGATAAGTGCCGCCGGGCCAGACGGCGAAGGGGAATTGCTCGTGCTGGGCGCGGCGATACCAGTCGCGGTACTTGGCGGCCTGCTCGTCGAGGTTCGGGACGCCGTATTCCTGTGCGGGGTCGAGGTTGAGGGCATCCTCGATGTCGGGGAAGCCGAGGGAGCGGCTGTCCTGCTCCTGCTGCTGGTCGTGCCAGTAGGCGCGGCCCATGTCGGTCCAGCGCCCTGGGGGGTTGGGGCCGTCGGTGGACCAGATGAAGTCGAAGTCGAGCGCCTCGGCGGCCCTGCGGCCCAGGTCGGGGTGGTCGGGCGGGAGGCCCGTGACCTTCGCCATAAAGTCAAGGTGGCTAATGTATTGCGTGTGAGGAATCTCGGCGGGCGCCTGAAGGCGGATGGCCTGCATGCCGCGTTCGTAGCTCATCGTTGGCTCCTTGCGGGGGCAATAGCATTGTACGAGGAAGGGCGGCCTACGGCAAGGGAAGTTGAAGTCCCATCGGGCGCCTGCTATGCTGGTGGCGGGAGGGCGCGAGCGGAGAAGGGCGAACAGGCGATGTGTGACTGCTACTGGCCACGATGCGAGCGGTGCAGCGAGCACGTGCCTCTCCATATCTCCGACTTCTGCATGGGGCGCGACGAGGTGGCGGTGTTCTGCCCCCGCCACCTGCCTCGGCGGAACGCGGTGGTCTACGAGATGGTCTCCGAGGCGTTCCAACCCAGCCACGGCCGCGGGGACGACTTCTACCACGACCCGCCGAAGGGCTGGCGGATGGGTGTCCGCTACAAGGCCCGCCCGCCGCGCGACTATGGCCTCCAGGCCGCCGAGCCAAACGCCGGCTCCGACTACCTGGCCGAGTACCGGAACAGGAACGGTCGCCCCGCCTTCTTCACCCACCACCTGCCCAAGCTCCACCGCAGCGAGCGGGCCGCGGTTGCAGCCGCCCTGCGCGACGTTGCAGAGCGCCGCGAGCGCTTCGGGGCCGATGCCACGCTCCGACCCTGGTTCGACGCCGACGAACGAGTCTGGCGCGCCCGCAAGGCCCAGGCCGAGCTGCGGGCCTCGCTCGACGGATTGCTCGACGAAATCCCCCTGCTTGCGGAGTTGCGCGAGGCCCGCCGCCTCGCCTCCGTCGTCCTCATCGGCTCGCTCGCACACCGCGACTTCGTGCCCGGGCTGAGCGACCTTGACCTCTACGTCCTCGCCCGCCGCGTCAAGCCGGGGCTGAAGGTCGGATGGCTGGACAAGCAGGAACTCGATGTCAATCTCGTATGCCGCGACCTGCGCTCGGCCCGCCGCTCGCTCCGCGAGGGGGTGCCGGTGGACCTTGTGGCCCTCCGCCACGGCGAAGTGTTGTGGGACGACGGGACGTTCGCCGCGCTCCGCCGCGGGGCGAAGCGCTGGCGCGCCACGCCCGCCACGGCGGGACTCTGGATGACCACGTCGGCCCACTGGCTCTCGCGAGCCATTGACAACTACTTCAACCCGTGCAACGAGGGCGACTTCTTCGGCGGCCTCTTCCACGCGGCCCGCGACCTGCTCCGCGCCCAGCTGGTCACCGAGGGCGGCGACCTCGTCGAGGGCTGGGAGGTCGAGGACGCCGTGCAGAAGCGCTGGCCCGACCTCGCCGAGCACTTCGGCCGCATCCGCCACGCCCGCGCCGCGTGGGACACCTTTGCGTTCCCACTCTTCCAGGACCGCACGCGGGTCGAGGGCGAACTCGGCCAGTTGCTCCGTTCGCTCGAGGCCATCGCGTGCTCCGTGTACCGCGCCCGCGGCCTGCGCCTGCCGAGCCTCGACGCCCTGACCCGCAACCTCTTCGAGCGACGCGGCGCCCGTTCCCTCCACTCCGTCCACATCCACCCCAAGGACGCCGTGATGCACCTCGCCTATGTCGCCCGCAATGGCAGGCTCTACCTTGCCAAGCGGCGGCTGTAGCCGGGCCGTGAACTCCAATTGCACTGCCCGCGCGAGCGCGCTATACTGCGCCCGCTGAGCAGAGCGGCAAACCGGCGCAGGGGCGAGGAATGCGAGCTTCGCTTTTCTTGGGGTTCACGGCCCTTCTCGGCCCCGTGGTGGGAGGGGAGGCCACGCCCCGGACGACCATCGGCCAATACGGGATCACCTGGACCTTCGCCGACCCGGCGCGGGTCGGGCGGTATGTGACGGGCGACTGGTGGGTCGTGGGGCCGGTGACGGTGAAGGGCGTGACGCCCGCGCCGGCCGAGGGGCGGAACGGCTCGGCGGTGAACCCGCCCGCGGGCAAACGCCAGGGCTACGACGACCGAATCGCCGGCTATGACGCCTCGCTCCGCGCCGCCTTCCCCCTCGCGCTCAAGCCGGGCCAGTCGCTCGTCACCACGGCGAGCGTGGACAAGGTGGGCGACAAGACGCCCGACACGGTGCCCGGCCAATACTGCCGCGGGCCGCTGCGGACGGCGGCCGTGCTCACGTGCGTGGCCGAGCCGCCCGCCGCCGACGCGTTCCGCCCGGCCTACGTGGGCGACCAGAAGCTGGCCTTCGCCGCGAGCCAGCTCCGCCGCGGCCTCTTGCCCCGCCTCAAGCCCGTCGGCCAGCTCCCTGACCTCAAGCCCCTCGAACGCTATCTGGAGCGAATCTGGCTCGATCACCTCTACGAGTGGCCCAACCGCATGATGCACCCGCTCGAGAACATGCCCGACTACGGCCGCGAGATCACCAACATCGTCTCTACCGTCTCGCTCCTGCTCCTCCTCGACGACCCGGCCCCTGTGGGCGGGGCGTCCCTGCCCCGCGAGAAGCGGCACGAGACGCTGCTCCTCCGCTTCGTGCAACTGGGGATTGACTACTACGGCGTCACACAGTCGGACGCCGACCTGTGGCGGGCCAACGGCGGGCACAACTCGGGCCGCAAGATGCCCATCCTCTTCGCCGGCGTCCTCCTCGGCCACGAAGGGATGCGGCGCGTAAGGGCCTCGTTCGCCGAGGACCAGCAGACCTACTTCGGCTCGGGCTACCGCGGCCAGAAGGCCCTCTGGACAATTGACACCACGGAGGCCCGCCGCCACGAGCACCTGCCGCCCGACAAGTGGGCGGGGCCTCCCTTCAAGGGCGACAACGACGGCTGGAAGTCCGAAGCCTACCGCCTCCTCAACGGCCCCACCTGGGTCGGCCAGGCCCTCGCCGCACGACTCCTCGGAGCCAAGGGTCACTGGAACCACGACGCCTTCTTCGACTACGTGGACCGATGGGTGGCCGAGGCCGCCGACGGCACTGTGGACAAGAAGACGATGAAGCCCGCAGGCTACTCCCCCTTCTACGGCGGCGAGGGCGGCTTCATCGAGGCCATGTGGAAAGCCTATCGCCCCAAGGCCGACGCCACCGGCGCCGACGTCCTCGCCCGGTCGCAGAAGAAGGAGGCCACGAGATGAGGGCGAACCCAATGGCTATAGTGGTGGTGGGGGCAGCGGTAGCGGTGAGCGCGCTGCCCGACGCCGGCGTCGCGGGGCCGCCGCCTATCCGGCGGGAGCTTCCGGGCAGATCGCTTGGCTCGACCGAGACCCGTTGGCTCGCGCCGTACGTCCTGCTCAGGAGACACCTCGTCGGCAAGGCCGGGGTGACGAGCGTCCGCTGGTTCGATGACAACGGGAAGGTGACCAGGGAGCTCGCCGGCCCGGGTGTGGACGCCTGCGCGGGGTTCCTCAGCGACTACGGCGCTGCCGGGCCTACGTACTACGGCATCCAGAGCCATTGGAAGCTCGTCCTCCCCAAGAAGGGCGCCGAAGCTGGCTACATCGCCGCAGCAGGCGAGACGTTCATCCACCAATTCCACCCGCAGCGGGGGCAGATCGCCGTGGACATCTCCGCCCGGAGGAACGGCTGGGAGGCGCCCTAGGCCGCCGCGCCCAGGTGAGTGAACAGAAGGCTCAGGCGAGCTTTGCCCCAATCCCTTTCGTGGGATCGGCAGCGTTCGGAGTCCCGCCTTCAGGCGGTGGAACCCAGGAGAAGACCGCCTGAAGGCGGGACTCCCAACGAGTTCGCCCTCTGGGTAGCACGCCCTCCGGGGGCCTTTCGCTTCACAGGACGACACGGGTGATCGAGATCCTGGACTATGTTGGCACGGCGGCGTTCGCGGTCTCGGGCGCGCTCAAGGGGGTGCGGAAGGAGATGGATGTGTTCGGCGTGGCCGTGCTGGCCACGGTGACGGCCATCGGGGGCGGGACGATTCGCGACACGCTGCTCAAGGCCGATGTGTTCTGGCTCCACGACCCCATCTACGTGCCGCTGGCCGTGGGGGCGGCCATCGTGGTCTTCGTCCTCTACCATTGGGTGCGGCGGGGGCGATGGGAGCTGTTGGTCGCCGACGCGATCGGTCTGGGCGTGTTCACGGCCATCGGGGCGACGAAGGCGTGGCAGGCCGACGCGGGGATTGTGGGCGTGGTGACGATGGCCTGCCTCACCGGCGTGGGGGGCGGCGTGATCCGCGACGTGCTGGCGGGGGACGTGCCGGCCGTGCTCCGCGAGGAGGTCTACGCCTCGGCGGCGCTGGCGGGAGCGTTCCTCTTCTGGGTGCTGATGCGCGCGGAGGCGGGGCAGGGCATGGCCGTGTGGGCCGCGGCCATCCTCACCATCCTGATTCGCCTCGCCAGCATCATCCTGCGCTGGCATCTCCCGCGCCGCATGGTGGATGAGCGCGAGCCGTAGGCCGACAGCGCCCTCCCGAAGGTTCCAATACCTTCGGGAGGGTAGACTCGAGGGGAAGGCGCTAACTGAAGACGCACCCTCCCGAAGGTATTGGAACCTTCGGGAGGGGGGCTAGCGCTTGAAGCTGACCTTTTCGTAGCCGTGCTGCTTGAGGAGGTCGAGGGCCTTCATGACCCAGGCGTGGACGGCGTTGTCGGCGGGGGCGACGATGACCTGGACCGAGGACTTGACTCCCGAGAGCTGGGCGTAGCGCCGCAGATAGTCCTCCACCGCCGCCCAGTCGCGCCGGGGAATGCCGTCCACCACGAGCCGCGGTGCGGGAGCGGGCGCGGTGCCGCCGCGCAGGATCTCCACGTGAAGCTCGACGACAGGAGGAGGGGGCACCTCCGTGTCCTTCGTCGGGCCAATGGCGCGGAGGCGGGCCTCGAGCTGGCGATCCTCCTGCTTGAATTGCATGCCGACCATGAAGAAGAGGACGAGGAGGAACACGCAGTCAATGAGGGGCGTCATGTTCATCTCGGAGAGCTTGACGCGGGAGCCGGCCTTGGGGGGGAACAGGCTCATCGGGATTCCTCCTGAACGGGGATGGCCTCTTCGGGCGGCCGGGCGCCGAAGGAGAGGCGGTAGACCCTGATGCGGCTGTCGGCGCAGAGGCCGAGGATGGCGCGGATGTGGCGGAACTCGGCCTGCTCGTCGGCCTTGAGGACGATGGCGACGTTGGGGTCGTTGTAGCGGAGCCAGCGAAGGTCGTCGCCGAGGCGGGTGAGGGACACCGCCTCACCGGCCAGGTAGATCGTGCCGTCGGCCGTCAGCTTCACAACGTGGGGGTCGGGGGGAATCTCGACGCTGGCCTTGACGCGGGGGAGGTTGACCTCGACGGCGTCGTATTGGCGGGAGAGCTCGCTCACGACCATGAAGAAGGTGAGCAGCAGGAACACGCAGTCAATCATGGGCGTCATGTTCAGCCGGGTCGTCTGGACCCGTTTCACGGTGCGAACCAGCATGCGCGCACCCTCCTGCCTCCCGGGGGTTGGGTGGACGAACACTCAGCCGTCGCATACAGCCGTTTGCTCCAACCGGCCCACTTCTCCCTTCACCCAGGAGGTTACCCCAAGAGGCATCAAGGCCGCATCAGACTGGAGGGCCGGAGCATCAAATTTCCGTCAAGATTGCGAGCCCTCTTGTCTTGCCCCGCGCCCCGCAGCACGCCTCATTGGGTGCACACCGGTTCGCTATGCGTTGACTTTGCTCCTCCCCGTGGGTAGACTCCTGATGAGGGAGGCGGTCGTGGGGCAGGGCGTGAATACACAAGTGGGCCGCACCAATGTCGTGTGCAACGTGTGCGGGGCGGATGACATGGAGGCGGTCCATCCCGAGGCGGGCCTTGTGCGCTGCCGCCGCTGTGGGCTGGGTTATGTGAATCCCCAGCCGAGCGATGAGGCGCTGGCCAGACTCTACACCGACGACTACTTCACGGAGCCGATTGACCCAGGCGGCAAGTCGTATCTTGAGAATCGGCAAGGACTTGAGCGGTTCTTCGACGGGCGGCTGCGGCGGATCGAGCGGCTGGTGCGGCCCGGCCGCCTGCTCGAGGTGGGGGCGGGGCTGGGCTATCTGCTCAACGTGGCGGTCCGCCGGGGGTGGAAGGCGCTGGGCCTCGAGACCTCGGAGTTCGCCTCGACCCATGCCCGGCGGGAGTTCGGGCTGGATGTTCGCTGCCAGGCCCTCGACGAGGCGGCGCTGCCCGAGGGGGCCTTCGATGCAGTGGTGATGCGCGACCTCCTGGAGCACACGCGGGACCCGCGTGCCACGCTGCTGGAGGCCCGCCGTGTGCTCCGCACGGGGGGTGTTCTCGCCCTCTCGATGCCGAACTTCGCGTCGCTCAACGCCCGCCTGGGCGGCCTGGCGTGGCGCCACCTGCGGCCGGCGCAGCACCTGTGGCACTTCACGCCCGAATGCCTCGCCCGCCTGCTTGCCGAGTGCGGCTTCGACGTGGCCGAGTGCGAGAGCCGCTACGACTCGCCCGCGACCCGCGAGGTCCACGCCGCGCTCAGCGATCCGGAGCAGCGGCGGCGGCTGGCCTGGCACGCCTTCGTGCGGGGCGACGTGGTGTTCCTGCCCCTCGGCTCGCCCGTGCGGCGCCTTCTGCGCGTGGCCGCCGCAATTTGCGCTTGCTTTTCCCGATTCGTTCGTGCTAAACTCACGGACGACATTCTGGAGGTGTCCGCCCTCAAGCTGGAGGCCAACCGATGATGCGCCCGTTTGGCTACCTGTGTGTCTTCGTGGCCGCCTTCGCGCTCTTCGCCCCGAGCGCCCAGGCGCGGTCCTCCCGCAACTCCAGTGGCCGCTACGGCGAGAAGTACCGTCTCATCGAGGGCGACTCGGACGACGCGCGCGAGCGTGAGCGCAAGCGCGAGGAGGAACGCAGGAAGAGGGAAGAGGAGGCCGCGAAGAAGAAGGCCGAGGCGGAGGCCAAGAAGAAGGCGGATGATGCGAAGCGCACCGCGGCCGCCAAGCCCGCCGCGCCGGCCAAGCCCCCCGCCCCCGCGAAGCCCAAGCCCACCACCGCCGCTCGGAAGCCCAGCAAGCCCGGCACAGGCGCCAAGACCGATGATGCCCGCGAGGCGGAGGCCGCCAAGCTCCGCGAACAGGCCGACAAGGAGTTTGAGAAGGGCAACGAGGAGGGCCTCCTGGCCGGCGCCCAGCTCCTGCGCCAAATCCTCACCGACTACGATGGCACCGACGCCGCGGCCAGCGCCCAGCAGCAGATGGACCTCCTCCTCGCCGATGAACAGCTCGGCCCGATCATCCTTCTCGCTGAAGCCCAGGAGGAGTTCGACGCCCAGCACTACCGCAAGGCAAGGAACAAGTTCCAGGCACTCGTCCAGCGCTACCCCAAGTCCGAGCAGGCCGCCGCGGCCCGCGCCCGCCTCGCCGAGATCGAGCGGGACGACCTTCTGAAGAAGACGGTCTACACCGAGGAGGAGCTGGAGGAGGCCCGCCTCTGGTTCCTGGCGGGCAACATCCACCTGGAGAATGGCCGCAAGGGCGAGGCAGCCGCTGCCTACCGCCGGGTCGTCGAGGAATACCCAGGCTGCCGCTACGCCGTCCTGTCCGAGGAGAAGCTCCCCTCCGCCCAAGGCTCGTGAGAGTGACCGGATAGCTCTCAGCGACTCGGCGGCGCGCCGAGTGGCGCCAGGACTGCCTAAAGGCAGGACTCCGAACCAGGAGAGCGGCTCGCTTGGAGTCCTGCCTTCACGGCCTGTCGATTTAGTCGGCCCGGGAATTGCTGAGAAGATGGCCAGATTTCTATTGTAATCCCGCGGCGGAGCAAATAAGATAGGCGTCGGTGAGGGACGAGGCCGCCTTGCGAGGAGATGCTGA
>VGYV01000082.1 GCA_016872855.1 Planctomycetota bacterium | reverse complement strand
ACCTGTGCCGGCGCTGGATCGCCAGCTGCTCGCGCCGACCGACAACCACAACCCCTGGGGGCTACCCACAAAGAACCCCGAAGCGGCTGAAAACAAGAAGGAGATTGGGACGAAGGCAGAAGACCGAAGCCCGGAAGCTCCGGCTTCCTCTCTTCGCTCCGCCGGCCTCCTCCTGCTTCCTATCTGCGAAATCTGTGCAATCTGTGGACGCCCTCTTCCTCTTCATCTGAGGCTTCGCATCGTGGCCTCGACGCGGTCGAGAAGCTCGTAGTAGGGGCCGACCTTGTCCTTGGTGATGAGGGGGGCGGGGAGGCGGTTCTCGTAGGGCACCTTCTCGCCGCGGACGGCTTTGTCGAGCAACTCGACCGCCTTGTATGCCTCCTCGTAGAGGGGCTGGGCGACTGTGGCGTAGACCTCGCCGTTCTTCACGAGGTCGAGATTCACGCGGGTGTAGTCCATGCCGATGGCGCAGAGCTTGCGGCCTGTCTCCTTCTGGGCGCCGGCCCAGGTGGTCGGGCCGCCGCCAGTGGTGGAGAGCGCGGCGACCACGTCGGGATTGGCCTGGAGGATGGCCACGGCCTTGGCGATGGCGGTCGGCGGGTCGAAGCCCTCCTCCTGAGGGGCTAGGACCTTGATCTGCGGGAAGAGCTCCTTCATGCGTGCGGTGAACGCCTCGGAGACCATGTTCTCGGTGTTGTTGAAGCCGCCCTGGGTGACGGCCACGGTGCCCTTGCCCCCGAGCTGTTGGCCGATGGCCTCGGCCGCGGCGCGGGAGTATTCGCGGGGGTCGCAGCCGACGATGGCCGTCAGACCGGGGGCCTCGCCCTCCTTGATCGGGAAGTGGGGCACGACGATTGGGATGCCCTTGTCCGCCACCCGCTTGATGAAGGGGTAGAACTCAGGGGCGCCCGCCCAAGCGACCACACCCTTGGGCTTCTGCGCCAGCCCCGCCTCGCCCATGCCCAGGACGGCGTCGGGCGCCGCGCTGTCAGGCGCCAGGATGGTGGCCTCGTAGCCCAGCTTCCTGCACGCATCGAGGAAGCCGAGCTGCACGATCTGGTGGACTGGGTGGCCCTTCAGGGGCATGACGAGCTGGAAAGTGGGCTTCGTCTCCTGTTGCGAGCAGCCAACGATCAGAACACTCACAAGCGAAAGGGGCAGCATCCTCCGAGCGATTGGGATCATTGTCCTTTCTCCTTCACATCGGGTTTCGAGCCCTTCAGCCAAGAGGCCCGTGTGGCGAGAGCAAGCCAGCGGCGGACGTCCAGCTTGCCCGTCCTGCGCGCCATGTCCACCATCACGGCGAGGATCATCACAAGGCCGATGGCCACGGTCTGCCAGTGCGGGTCCACCTTGATGAAGACGAGGCCGTTCTCGACGACGAAGAGGATGGTCACGCCGATGAGGGTGCCGAGCATCGAGCCGGCGCCGCCGAGGAGGCTCACGCCGCCGACGACGGTACCCGCGATGACCTTCAGCTCCCAGCCGTCCCCAATCGTCGTGGAGCCCGATCGGAGCTGGGCCATGAGCAGAATCCCGGCGAGGCCGGAGAGAAGCGAGCAGGTGGCGAACGCCGACATCTTGATCCAGAAGGTGTTGATCCCGGCGAGCCGTGCGACCTCGATGTTGCCGCCCGTGGCGTAGAGCGCTCGGCCGTAGACGGTGCGCCGCAGGACAAGGTCGCCCACGATGATGAGGCCGATGAAGATGACGAACGCCCAGTTCGTGCCCAGCGGCTCCTGCGCCCCGAACCGCTTGATCGCCTCCGGCAGCCCCGATACGGGGAATCCGCCGCAGATTACGTACTTCACGCCACGGGCCATGTAGAGCATGCCAATGGTCGCGATGAAAGCCGGCACGCCGAGGCGGGTGATGAGGAAGCCGTTGAACAGCCCGATGGCGGCGCACGCCAGGAGCGCGAAGCCGATGGCCGCGCCCGCGCACCAGTCGGCCTTCGCCATCAGGTGGGCGGCGATGATTGCGCCGAGGCCCGCCACGGAGCCCACGGAGATGTCAATCTCCCCGACGATGATGAGCAGCGTCTGGCCAACTGCGATGATCCCGACGAACGCCATGAAGCGCAGAATCGTCGTGATGCTCTCGCGGTTCAGGAACGCCGGCTCCCGCGCATAGAAGAAGAGCACCAGCGCGACGAGGGGGATCAGGATGCCCACTTCGGGAACGGAAAGGAGACGCCGCGCCAGCGATGGCGGCGCATCCGCCTGCCGGTCTGGGTCAGTCATTGAACCCATCGCGCATCGAGCCCCCAATCCTCGGCCAGGCCAACCAGGGAGGCAATGACGTCGGGAGGCAACTCCATCCCGCACCTGAGCGCCTCATCGCGCCGCTCCCACTCCATCTCCCCAGGGAGATAGATTCTCTCGGAGCCTTTCGCCTTGGGCGCGCCGCGGACCTCGCGGATCATGCGGTCCATTCGGGCCTTGAACTCGCCGATGGGCATCAAGGCGCCCACATCTACCGCGAGGAACGCAGCCCCGTGAAAGGTCGGCTTCGAGGGGTCGTCGAGCATCCAGCTCTTCACCTCGCGCGTCACGCCTGCACCGGAGAGCACGGCGGCCAGCACCTCCACCAGAAGGGCGAGGCCATAGCCTTTGTGGCCGGCCATCGGGACGAGGCAGGCCCGGAGCGGATACATGTCGGGGTCGGAGGTCGGCAGCCCATCGGCGTCCACGAGCCAGTTCTCGGGGATGGTGCGCTTGCCGAGGGTGGTGGCGGCGTGGATTTTGCCGGCCGCCACGGCGCTGAGCGCGATGTCGAGCATGAGGGGCCGCTCCGCCCCCGCAGGCACGGCGTAGGCGAAGGGGTTATTGCCCACGATCTTCCCTTTGCCACCGGGGACCACCATGTTAGGGTCGGCGTTGCTCATCGCGAGGCCGATCATGTCGTGCCGCGCCGCGATCATCGCGTAGTAGCCGGCCGCGCCGAAGTGGCAGCTATTCTTCACGCCGACGTAGGCGACCCCCGCGGCCGCGGCCTTGCGAACGGCCAGCTCCATCCCGGCGCACGAGGAGACCATCGCGATGGCGTCGTGCCCGTCGACCACCGCCCACGACGGCCCTTCGCGGACGACTTCCGGCACGGCCAGGGGGCTCAGGCCACCCGCCCGCACTCTCGTTAGGTACTGCCGCAGGCTCTTGGTGCCGTGAGTAGTGATTCCCCAGGTGTCCGTGGTCACCAGGACATCGGCCGTGGTGCGAGTATCGCGCTCCCGCATGCCAGCCTTGCGCATTGCCTCGACACAGAAGGCGTGGAGCTGGTCGGGAAGGACGCGCGCCATCAGGCCACCACTCCGTTCACCACGTTGGGCAGCTTCTCGCCGCGCACGGCGCAGGCCACCGCCTCTGCCGCGCTTCGCCTGAGGGTCTCCACGGCTCGCACGCTCGCCGAGGCCACGTGAGGCGTCATGATGACGTTGGGCATCCCCAGAAGGGGGCTGTCCTTGGGGATTGGCTCCGGGTGGCACACGTCGAGCGCGGCCCCCGCGACCTGGCCGCTGCGGAGCGCGGCGATCAGGTCATCGGTCTGCACCAGGTCACCCCGGGAGGCATTGACAAGGAGCACGCCCCGCTTCATCTGCCCCAGCGTGTTCTTGTTGACCAGGAACCGCGTGGCCGGTGTGCTGGGGCAGTGGAGCGAGACGATATCGCTGGCCGACCACAGCTCCTCCAGCCCCACGGGCTCGCAGCCGGCCTCCCGGATCACGGCGGCCTCAACCGCGGGGTCGAAGGCAAGCACCCTGCACTTGAAGGCAAGAAGCCTCCGCGCCACCTCCCGCGCGATTCGCCCGAAGGCCACGAGGCCCACAGTCATCTCCTTGAGCACCCGCATCTCAGCCAGGGGGACGGGGAGCTTCCAGGCGCCGCTGCGAATCCCGTCCCAGGTCGGCGCGAGCATCCTGGTCAGCGCGAGGATCAGGGCGAGCGTGTGGTCGGCCACCTCATCCGAACAGAAGCCGGGGACGTTGCAGACGGGAATCCCGCGTGCCGCCGCGGCCGTCAGGTCCACGTTGTCCACCCCGATGCCGTAGCGGACGATGACCAGGCACTTCCGCATCGCCGCAATCACGGCGGCGTCCACCCTGGCGAACTGCGTGAGGACGCAATCGGCGTCTTGCGTGAGCGCGATGAGCTCCTCCGCTGTCTTGCACTGCCGCCCGACAAGCTCGCATCCGAGCGGCTCCAGGATGGCCTGCTCGATATCGAGGGACCCGAAGGTGTAGTCGGTGACGGCCACCTTGTGCATCTCGATTGACCCTTTCATTGCAGCCGTTCGGACGCAAGCGGCCCCACGCGGTGTTCCCGCCCCCACCGACCTTGTGTCGGTGGGGCGAAGGATTGAGAACTAGGCGCGGCGGCCACCCCCACACCCCCCTCTCCCTCCGCCGCGCCCGTTGCCGGCAACGGGCTCCCGCCGGCGGGCGGAGGGAGAGGGGGGAAGGGGGGTGAGGGCCGTGGCGGTTAGTTGCCAATCCCTTGCCCCACCGACACAAGGTCGGTGGGGGCAGGAAGTGCACCGCTTCTCATGGGCTCCTTACGTCCAAACCGTTGCTTTCATAGCATCGTCTTTGCGAGGCGGAGGATCTTCTCGGCATCGGGGCGCAGGTAGCGCTCCTCGGGCGGGCTGTAGGCGATGGGTGCGCTGGCCGTGTGCAGCCGCTCGATCGGCGCGTCCAGGTAGTCGAAAGCCTTCCGCTGCACGATGGCGGCGACCTCGGCGCCGACCCCGCACGGGGCGTAGCCCTCGTCCACGACCATCAGCCGCCCGGTCTTCGCCACGGAGCGGCAGATGGTGTCGGCATCGAGAGGCATCAGGGTCCGCAGGTCCACGACCTCGGCCAGGACCTTCTCGGCGGCGAGGGCCTCGGCGGCGGCAAGGGCCTCGGCCACCATCATGCCCACCGCCACAATCGTCAGGTGCTTCCCTTCCCGGACCACCTTGGCTTCCCCGAGCGGCAGGAGGTAGTCCTCGGCGGCCACGTCGCCCCGGGTGTTCAGCAGCATCCGATGGGGCAGGACGATGGCCAGGTTGTCGTCGAGGATTGCGGCGGCCAGAAGCCCCTTGAGGTCGTAGGGGGTCGAGGGCATGACCACGCGGACGCCGGGAATGTACATGAACCAGGGGTGGAGCGATTGTGAGTGGTGGGCGGCCCCTGAGTTCCCGACGCCGAATAGGGCGTTGATGGTCAGGGGCATCCTGATCGTGCCGTTCGACAGGTAACACATCTTGGCGGCCTGGTTCAGCACCTCGTCCATCGCCAGCGTGGCGAAGTCAATGAACATCAGGTCGGCAACTGCCCGCGAGCCGCACGCGGCAGCTCCGGCGCACAGGCCGACGAAGCCGCCCTCCGAGATCGGCATGTCGAGGACGCGCTCGGGGCCGAACTCCTCGAAGAGCCCCTTGGTGTGGGCGAAGCAGCCGCCGCGCGGGCCGATGCCTTCCCCGACGATGAACGTCGTGGGGTCCTTGCGCATGGCGGTCGCAAAGCCCTCGGCCATCGCCTGCCTGTACGTGATCTCGCGCAAGCTGGCGTACTCCACAGAACACGAGAGGAGAAGAGTCGGTCCACAGATTCTCACAGATTCACACAGATAGAAGAACGAAAGCGGCATACCGGGCGAAGAAAGAACCGATGGGGCGTGGCTGTCTGTCTCTTGTCTTCACCCCAATTCCCCTCTTCTCCTCATCTGTGCCAATCTGTGAAATCTGTGGACGCCTCCTCTCCTGGCTTCAGGCCGAAACATGCTCCAGCGCCTCCTCAGGCGCCGGGAAAGCACTCTCGGAGGCGAACCGGACCGCCTCTGCCACGACAGCTTTCGCCTCTTCCTCCATCTGCGCGAGCGTCGCCTGGTCGAGGACCCCCTCGTCGGTCAGGCGTCGCGAGAAGAGCCTGATCGGGTCCCTGGCCCGCCAGGCCTCCACCTCTTCCCTGGAGCGGTAGCCGCCTTCGGCGTGGCCGGCGTAGTGGCCGCAGGTGCGATAGGTCTTGGACTCCAGAAGGGTCGGGCCGCCGCCGCCCCGAGCGCGCTCGACGGCCCTCGTCGCTTTCTCGAGCACGTCGAGCACGTCGTTGCCGTCCATCACCTCGCCGGGGATTCCATAGCCGGGCGCACGGTCGGCGAAGTTCCGGGTCAGCGTCGCCGCGCTCACGGCGGTTTCGGTCGCGTAGAGGTTGTTCTCGCAGACGAACACGACAGGGAGGCGCAGGACGCCGGCGAGGTTGACGGCTTCGTGGAACATGCCATTGTTCGCCGCCCCGTCGCCGAAGAAGCAGACAGCCACCTGCCCGGTCTTCTGGAGCTTGGCGTGGAAGGCGGCACCCGCCGCGAGCGTCAGCCCGCCGCCCACGATGCCGTTCGTGCCCAGGATGCCCAGCTCTTTGGCGAAGATGTGCATGCTCCCCCCCCTGCCGCGTGAGTAGCCCGTCACTTTGCCGAACAGTTCCGCCATGACCCTTCGCGGCTCGGCCCCCTTGGCGATGCAGTGGCCGTGGCCGCGGTGGGTGCTGAGGAGGAAGTCGTCGGGCCGAAGCCCTGCACAAACGCCTGCCGCCGTGGCCTCCTCACCGATGTAGAAGTGCACTGCGCCGGGGATATTGCCGAGCTTGTGCTGCACCTCCGCGCCCAGCTCGAAATGGCGGATGAGGAGCATTGTGCGGAGCAGCTCGATCTTCTTCCCGTCGGGAAGGTCCATGGAAGGCCCCTCAGAACTCGCGGATGTAGCCCGCCAGCCAGCCGCCATCCACGGGGATGATGGCGCCATTGACGTAGCTGCTCTCGGGCGCCGCCAGGAAGAGCACCACCTGGGCGATCTCGTCCGGCGTGCCCGGCCGGCCCAGCGGTATGTGCGCGAGCATGGTCTTCACGCGGTCGCTGAACTGGCCGCCAGGGGCATAGAAGAGCTGTTTCGTGCCCTCCGTGAGCACGGAACCCGGGGCCACGCAGTTGACCAGAATCCCGCGCGGCCCGAGCTCAATGGCCATTGCCCGGGTCAGGTTCACCACCCCCGCCTTGGCCGCCACGTAGGCGCACTGGAGGCGGGCGGGGACGATCCCCAGGACCGACGCGATGTTGATGATGCGCCCGGCCTTCTGCCGCAGCATCGCCTGCGAGGCGGCCCGGCTCACCAGGAACAGCCCGTCGAGGTCCACCTTCAGGATTCGCTCCCACTCCTCAAACGGGAACTGCTCGATCGTGACGCGGTTGAGGAACGTGTTGATCCCCGCGTTGTTCACCAGGATGTCGAGGCGCCCGAGATCCCCGAGAACCTGCGCGATCCCCTGCTCCACCTCGCCCTGGTCGGTCACGTCCATTCGGAGCGCCGTGCCGCCTGCGGATGCCGCGGCGGCCTGCGCCGCCGTCTCCAGGTCAATGTCCGCGTAGGCTACGCGGGCGCCGTTCGCGGCCAGGGCATCGGCAATGGCCTTGCCGATGTTGCGGGCCGCCCCCGTCACCAACGCCACCTTCCCATTGAGATCAACTCTCATGATCACTCCTGGTTTCAATCGTCCTCGTTGTCGTCCTCGTCCTCGTGATCGATTCCTCTCCGCGAGACCGAAGGAAGATCGAGGACGAGGACGACGACGAGGACGAGGACGATAAGAGAGCAACCTCACAGGCCGGGCACGTATCCCCGTCCGAACTGCGCGTCCATCGGCCGGCGGAAGCCGTCGCCGAAGGGCATCCAGGAGGTCGTCCCTCCGTCCACCACGAGCGTCTGCCCCACGATGTAGCGGGCGTCGTCGGAGGCGAGGAACACAGCGACTCTTGCGATGTCGCGCGGCTCTCCCGCAAAGCCGACGGGGATGGCCTTTCCGACGGCCTCCAGGCTCATCCCAGGCGCAGCTCGGAAATGGCTCTCGACGGGCACGGCCCCCGGGGCGATGGCGTTTACGCGAATCCCCCTCGGTGCCAGCTCAATGGCCAGGGCGCGGGTGTAGGCCACAATCGCCCCCTTCGTGCCCGCGTAGACCGAGTGCTCGGTGTAGCCCTCGAAGGCGTGAATCGAGGTCATGCTCACGATCGCGCCCCCGCCGCGCCTCAGCATCGCGGGCAGCACCGCCTGCGTGAGGAAGAACTGGCCGCGGACATTGACATGGTAAAGCGTGTCGAACTGCTCGGGCGTTACCTTCTCGAACGCCCGGTTCATCGTGATTCCCGCGTTGTTCACCAGGACATCGAGACCGCCCAGGAAAGCGACGGCCTCGGCGGCGAGGCGCCGCGCATCGGCGATTTGGCTCAGGTCGGCACGGAAAGCCTCCGCCTTGCCTCCCGCGCGCTGGATTTCCCCGACGGCCGTCGCCGCCCCTTCCACACTGTGCGCGTAGTGGAGGGCGACCGTCGCCCCCTCCCTGGCGAACTCTAGGGCCACCTCCCGGCCGATCCCGGTGCCCGAGCCTGTGACCAGCACCAGCTTCCCCGCCATCCTCTGCTCGACGCTCATGGCCCGGTTGCCTCCGCAGGGTCGGAATGAGCCATCCCCCCAGGGGGACCTTTCACACAACAATACTGCAAACCAGTGCCTGCTGCAAGGCCACTTCAGAACCGCGGCAACTGGCCTATGGCAAGGGGATCACGAGAAGGCGACGCTGAGAGACCCGTTCGAGTTCGTAGGGAAACGGGTCCCCGCCTTGCGTGAGTGGAATGTCCCCGAGCCGGAGCGAGGCAGAACCCAGGCCTTCCCGTGGGTTAGGGAGCGTTGCGCTGCTACTGTGCGCACGCGCCCAACAGAATTCCCCAACTCGACAGAGAAGCCGAATAGAGGGCGATCTCGCGGTCGTACCGGCTATCCTGCCCTCCCTCATGCCCAACCACCAGAAACCCATCCGGTTGTTGAGTTGATTGGGTATCCTTGGGACAGACTTCTGCTTGCCCCCCGTTTGACACTTCTTGGAGTCCATCGTAGGATGGCCGCGACATCCTTACTCGCATCCTGCACGGGGTACGGCCCATGGGTGAGAAGATCGGCCTTCGGTGTCTGCTTCTGGCGGTTGCACTGAGCTCGGGGCAGGCCGCGCATGCCGTTGAGGTGCTCTTCTATGCCCCCTTCGACGGCAGCGTGGACGCGAAGGCGGCGAAGGGCGACCCGAAGGGGAAGTTCACGCCACAGCGAGGGAAGCCCGACGCCCAACCGGTCTTCAGCGACGGCATCGCGGGCAAGGCCGTCACCAGCGGCGGGCCATACGTCGTCACCACCGCCTGCCCCCTCAAGGTGCCCGAATATGTCTACTGGGGCGACGAATGGAGCCCCTCTCGCACCGGCCGCCGCGCCGAGGGCGGCATTGGCCAGTGCTCAGTCGCCGCCGCCTCGTGGCGCGACTTCTTCCTCTGGTGCTATCGCAGACTCTACGACCGCGGCCGCTTCGTGGGCCTCTACTACGACTGCGCCCCCTACCTGCCCGACGACAACGTCTACCACGGCGGCGGCTGCCGCGACGGCCAGCGGGTGCTCCCCACCAACAATGTCCTCGCTGCCCGAGAAGGTCTACGCCACCTTCTACCGCGACGCGGCGAGCAAGACGACGCTCGTCATCTTGCTCAACAACCGCGAGGAAGACCTGAATCTCCAGCTGAAACTCGACTGGACTGCTCTGGGCTATGAGAACTGGCAGGGCCTCCACGTTGACGACGCGGTCTTCCACGGCGACGCGCGAATCGAGAATGGCGAGTTGATCACCCGCGTGGGCCGTGCAAACATGCGTCTCCTCGCGATCACCGGGAAGACCGCGGCGGGGCCATAGACGCTCTGCGTAGACCCTCGGCGCGGCGGGTCGGCGATGATGGCCAGTTGCTTCCCGCCCTTCACCGAGACAGTCACGGGACACCGCGCCGCGGCAGAGCGGGCCACCTCGTTCGCCTCACTTCTGCCCGAAGGAGTCCACCAGCTCGATCTGGAGGCGGTTTGAGGGCCTGCTCTGTTTCTTGTCCTTCGTCGTATAGGTGACCCATAGGTGGAGGGGAATGGCGGGGCGCAAGCCCTCGACCAGTGCGCCACTCTTCGGCAATCGCGCCATCGCCTGTGCGCCACTCCCGTCAGGGTAAGCCGCGACCCACACCTGGTACTCCGGCGCGCCCTCGACCTCATCGAAGTCCACATGGCAGCGAGTGCCGTCGTAGCCCCAGTCGGGGTCGCGGACGGCTTTGAGCCGTGTCGCGGGCAGTGTGTTCTGCGCGGCCATCTTGGCGATGGGATTGGGCATCAGCTTCCGCTCCGCGTCCTGCTTCTCCAGCTTGATAGCGAGCGCGTTCGGAGTGCGGGCTTCAGCCCGTATCTCGCTTTCCTTCGAACCGGAGCTACGGCCTAAAGGCCGCACTCCGAACTCGGATTCCGAGACGAGATGCGCGCTCATTCGTCCGAGGTAGCGGCGGGTGTCGTAGTTGTTGGTCTTGTAGACCTCGTCGCGCTCGTGGTGAAGCGTCCACCCGCCGTCGCCGAGCGACGCGATCGCTGTGGCCTTCGCAACGGGGTCCGGCCGCTCGACAGGGCCTGAGTGCCAGGTCTGCTGGTTGCGGGTCCGCGCCCAGCGGTGGTAGTAGTCCGCCTGCTCGTCCCACGTGCAGGCCCCCGGCTCGGTGGGGACGAAGATGCCCTCGACGTAGGGGAGGAAGGGGTTTTCGAGGCCGAACTTGCGGAACTCCTCGCGCAGCATGTAAAGCCGATGGGTGCCCATCTGGTGGAGCTGTTGCTCGGGGAGGCGCTCGCCATCCTTCATCGTGATACGAAGGGAGTGGATGCCGAGCTTCTTGACGGGGACGCTCAGGCGCTGCGGCGCCGACTTCGCGGCGGGGATGCTAACCTGTCTCTCCTGCTTCGTCCTCTCCGTGCCGTCGTAGCGGCCGTTGGGGATGCGAAGCTGGATGCGGGCAGGGTCCACACACGCGGCGCCGGCGAAGCGGGGCGGGTTCGAGGCGTGGTAGCCGTCCATGTTCCCTTGGCGGAGCAGGCTGCGGCTGATGTCCAGGTGGTCGGCTCCGCCTGTGAGGGTCTTGTCAGCGAAGCAGAACGGGATGCCCTCCACGAGCGCCGTCCTGCCGAAGGGCAGAGCCGAGTCGGCCACCGCGGTGCACCTGCGGTCTTTGCGTGAGAGCCCGTTGGCAGAGCATGGCCTCTCACCGCACGCGGCGGAAGACGTAGATGGCCTCCGCCTCGTGGCCGGAGTGGGCGACGGGACGAAAGGCGTGCCAGAACAGCTCGGGGCGTGTGCCGTCGGTGGCAGGGCCGTGGCACCAGTAGACGTGGAGCGTGTCCGCCATGCGGTAGCGCCAGCCCTTCCTCTGCCAGTCGCGAAGCGCGGCACCGGGAGGCAGGGCGGCCCGGCCAAAGGCAATGATGTAGTCGGGCGCCTCGCGGTCCGTGAAATGGATGTCGGGTAGGCCGCGGAACTGCGGCTCGGGCGGCCAGCGCAGTTGCCAGGCGTACACCGGCTTCGGCGCGTGGAAGATGAGAGGGGAGGCGACGTCCACGGGCGACACCAACACGCTCTCCCCCTCGGCGACGTTCGCGTTGATCCACGCGGCGGCCGCGCCGTAGGCGGTGGTCCGAGGGCGGGCCAGCTCGCTGACGAACTCGGCCGCGGTGGAGCGGACGGGGTCACCCAAGGGCGGGCCAAGCTGGAGCAGGTTGGTGCCGAAGGCCAGAATGGCCAGAGGCACCGCAAGCGCCGGCGCTCGCCGCACCAGCGCATCCACGCACATGACCCCCAGCACGATGCACAGGGGGATGAGCGGCACGAGGTAGCGCACGTCGGCCACCTGGGGCGAGAGCGGGCCACGCACGGGTTCGGGCGAGAGAAGCGTCGTGGCCACCACGTAGACCCACAGCGCAGCGGAGCCGCGCAGGAGCCAGCGAGCGCCCTCTCGCCCCCAACCCCTCTCCCTTCCAGGGAGAGGGTGGGGAGAGGGTGGGACTTCGCCGTTGGGACCGGCGCCCGACCCTCCCCCCGCCCCCTCCCTGAGAGAGAGGGGGGTTCGGACCCCTCTCCCTCCCGGGGAGAGGGGAGGGTGAGGGTGGGTCTCTCCCGTTGGGACGGGCGCCTGACCCTCCCCCTTCCCCCTCCCTGAGAGGGAGGGGGGCCGAAGAGCAGGGCACCGTCGGGCTATGCAGAGCACCGGGGCGGCGAGAAGGAGCAAGGCCACGCCGAACTCGCAGCGGCTGAGGTCGCGCACGTTCCACCAGAGGAGGGTGGCTTTGTCGGCGAGCCACGAGGCGCTCTCGTGCGGCACCACCGGTCGGCCCAGCGGGTTCCACACGAAGACGATGAGGCCGCCGATGACGACTTGCGGCGTGAGGAGCGCGAGGAGATCGTACCGGGAGAAGCGCCGCCATTTGCGGCCCCAGGCCAGGTAGTCAACCGCTGCACACGCGTAGAATGCCGCGTAGTTGATGTAGTTCGTCGCCAACAGGCACACGGACACGGCGGCCATCGCGGCCAGGCCGCGGCGGCCGCCGTTCCAGTGGAGGTACAGGTAGGCGAGCGCCGTCGAGAGCAGCATCGCCGGGGCGTAGTAGCGGCACTGGCGCGAGTAGAGCATCAGCGACACGTTGCCCAGGACGGCGATGGCTAGGACGAGCCAGGTGAGACGGCTCGCCTGGCTGCGCCAGGCCCACCACACCATGAGAGCTACGGTGGCCAGGCCGCAGAGGGCGAAGGGGAGGCGCCCTGCGAGGGGGGAATCGCCCAGGATGCCGAGGAAGGGGGCGGCCAAGTAATAGGCCAGCGGCGGGTCGAAGCGGTGCCGCAGGTTCTCCAACGCAGCCCCGCCCTGGAATGCGAGGAGGTTGTGCCCCAGGATGGCATGGGTGTCGCCCGTCCGCCACACGCTCTTGGCCAGGAGCGCAGTGTACGCCTCGTCGTTCCAGAAGGCGTAGTGGCTGAGACGGGTGAAGATGAGCGCGGCGCTGCCCGCCAGAATCGCCGCCGCGATGAGCGCCTCGGCACGCCTCACCTCGCATCCCCCATTGCACGAGCGGCCCCGCCACGGCATAATGATGGCAGGTTGGTGCATTTGCGTCAAGACCGCCTGAAGGCGGGACTCCAAACGACGCGGGGCTGCGGTTCGGAGTCGCGCCTTTAGGCGGTCCTCGGGTCTTTGGAGGAGCGGGAATGCAGCGGAGAGTCGTCGAGCCAACCGGTCCCCTCAAGTGGCTAGTGCTGCTCCTCCTTGTCGGCTGCGCGGCGCCGGCGGGGCAGGAGAAGTGGAGCGATGTCGAGCGCATCGTCGCCGTGGGCGACGTGCACGGCGACTTCGAGCAGTTCGTGAAAGCGCTTCAGGCCGCCGGCGTGGTGGATGAGAAGAACGACTGGGCGGGGGGCAAGACGCATCTCGTGCAGCTCGGGGACGTGTTGGGCCGCGGCCCCGACTCGCACAAGGCGATGGACCTGCTGATGAAGCTGGAGACCCAGGCTGCGAAGGCGGGCGGGGCAGTCCACGCTCTCATCGGCAACCATGAGGCGATGGTGCTGGCTGGCGTCTGGACATATGTCATCCCCGCCCAGATCAAGGCGTTCGGGACGAAGGATGACTTCCGCAAGGCGATGAGCGCCGAGGGCGCCTACGGCAAGTGGATTCGCGGGCACAACACGGCCATCCAGATCAACGACGTGCTCTTCGCCCACGCCGGCATCACGCCCGAGTGCGCCCGCCTGTCGCTCCGCGAGATCAACGATACGATTCGAAAGGAGCTCGGGAAGGATGACGAGGACGCGCTGGCCATGAGCTACGGCGGCCCCCTCTGGACCCGCTCCCTCGCCCTGAGTGACGAGGAGGAGGTGGCGAAGGCGCTCGACGAGGTGTTCGCCAAGTACGGCGTGAAGCGCATGGTCGTCGGCCACACCGTGTCGTTAGAGGGCGTCTCGGTTCGGGCGGGTGGGCGGCTGATTCGGGCCGACGTAGGGTTGTACTTCGGCGGCCCGGCGGCCTGCCTTGTGATCGAGAAGGGCGTCTTCTACGAGGTGCGCCACCCCAACGTCAAACGGAGGCTCGACCTCGAGCGCGCCGCCCCCGCCGCGCCCGCGAAAGCGAGGAAGGCGGGCTGAACCTCCGTCAGGCAATGGAGGCGGAGAGGCCCGCTTCGCGAGCACGTCGAGCGATCGCGGTCAGGCGGGCGGCATCCTGGCGCTCGCCCTCGAGCCCGAACCGGCAGCCGAGCCACTCGTACTTGGCTGCCGAGGAGGGGTTGAAGGGGAGGAACTCCACTCGCCTCAGACTGCTGTCGCTCAGGAAGGCAAAGAGGCCATCCAGGTTCGCCTCGGCGTCCGTGATGCCGGGGATGAGGGGCACGCGGACGATCACGTTGCGGCCGGCCAGCCGGGCGGCGTTGCGGAGAATCTGGCGGTTCGATGCCCCCGTCCAGCGGCGGTGCTCGGCGTCGTCAATCAGCTTCAGGTCGTAGAGCACGAGGTCGCTGTGCGTGGCGAGGCGCGCGAGGATCGGCCAGCGGCAGGCGCCGCAGGTTTCGATGGCCGTGTGGATGCCGCGCTCCTGGCAGCCGGCGAGGATGGCTCCCGCAAAGTCAGCCTGCCCTGTCACCTCGCCGCCCGTGAGGGTCACTCCGCCGCCCGAGTGGTCGAAGAAGGGCTTGAGACGCTCGGCCTTGGCCACGATGGCCGCAGCGGTCACGCGAACGCCCTTGACCGCCAGCGCGCCCGAGGGGCAGGCCTCAACGCAGCGGCCGCAGACAACGCATTTCCCGCGGTCGAGCGTGTGGCTTCCCTCCCCTACTGCGTGCACGCCCTCGCGACAGACCTCCCCACAGCGGCCGCACAGGACGCAGCGGTCGCGCAGGAAGATCACCTCGGGCTCGGGGCGGATGGACTCGGGGCTGTGGCACCAGCGGCAGGCGAGCGGGCAGCCCTTCAGGTACACGGCCATGCGGACGCCCGGCCCGTCGTGCACCGCGAAGGTGTCGAGGTCGAAGATCACCCCCTCGATCTTGAGCCTGCTATAGGGCTTGATGTCCTACCGTCCTCGTCCTCGTCGTCGTCCTCGTCCTCGATCTTGGTCGGCGGTCTCCCTCACCTTGGCGGCTTCTTGCGCGCGGCGTATCGTTCCCAGAACTCCGCGGCAGCGATGAAGTGGCCGCTGATGGCCTCGCCGCCGGGGCAGCGGACGGAGCGCATGTTGCGGATGACCTCGATGCCTGCCTCGATCTGCTCTGAGTTGAAGAACAGCTCGCTGAGCTGCATGCCCTGGAGCGGCGTCAGGTCGGTAACTTGGGTGCCGGCGATGTGCAGGCTCCTCAGGGGCATCCCACGCAGGGGACGGAGGTCGGCGACCCGGGTGTGGGTGAGGATGAGGGTCTCGAGCGGCAGGCCGCGCAGCCCCGCGAGCTTCCCCGCGGCCTCCTGCCCGAAGCTCAGGACGCACTGCCCGTCGTCGCACAGCTCGAAGGTGCGCCAGGCGACCCCTGCGTCGCTGAAGCGCTTCCTGGCGAGGCACTCCCGGCAGAATTTTTCGACCGGCGTGCCGGAAACGAGCTTGAGAGTCGGGATCTTGCGGATGGCATCGAAGCCGTCCGTGATGGTGAAAGGCGCCGTGAGGTTCTCGAGGGGCATGTCGGCGAGAGGCGAGAGGTCAGTGACTTTTGTGTTGCGGAAGTCGACCGCGGCCAGAGGGATGCCCTTCAGGGGCGCGAGGTCGGCGATGTCGGTCCCGGCGACATTCAGGCTCACAAGCTTGCGGTCGTCCACGGACAGGATGTGGAACTCTACGCCGTCGCGTTTCAGGCGCTCCTGGAGTTCCTTCTCCAGGCGCTGTGGGCTCTCGCGCACGCGCGGGATGATCTCGCGGATCCGGAGCCGAATCTCTGGATCGTCGCTGTTCTCATACTCCCTCAGCAGAGGGAGCGCGACGGGCGGGGCATCTGCAAGAGCGGCCTGCGCGGCCTCGCGCGTGCGGTGGTCCTCCGCGCCGAGTTGCTCGATAAGCGCCAGGACTCGCCGACATGCGGCCACATCCAATGCCAGTTCCCCAGGCCACGCGCTGGCGGCGAGGAAGCAGAACGCAAGGAGAAAAGGCAACCGCCATGGATGGCTGAGGATGCTAAAGCAGAGCGGAATCGAGGACGAGGACGAGGACGATTGAAGAGGCGCGGCAGATAGGGTCACGACCGGGACTCCTGGCGGCGGATGTGGTGCTCCTGCTGCTCGCGGCTGAGCATGGTGAAGTAGGCGCACCAGCCGCCCATTCGGACGCGGAGCGAGCGGTAGCGGTCGGGCTCGCGCTGGGCGGCGCGGAGCTCCTCAGTGTCGGCAACGGTGAGGGTCATCATCGAGCCGCCGGTCTCGACGAAGCTGCGAACGAGCGCGGCCATTCGCGCCGTGCCCTCCTCGCCCGCCACGAGGCGCCTTGCGAGGCGCAGGTCGAGTGGGCCGCCGGCGGGCAGCCGCTCGTGGTGCATCTTGGCGTAGGAGAGGATGGCGCTGGGCAACCCGTCGAGGTCGCGGCCCAGGGCGGGCGAGAAGTTGGACGAGACGGGTTCGCCTGCGAGCCGTCCGTCGGGCGAGGCGCCCAGCCCCTCGCCGATGCCGATGTACCAGGAGAATGTGGCGACGCCCGCGGGGAAGAGCACAGCGGCGCGCTGGGCCTCGGCGTGACGGGCCACGGCCTCGGTGAACGCGTCAATCACCGCGCGGCCCAGGGCGTCGGCGCGCTCGTCGTCGTTGCCGTACTTCGGCGCGTCGAGCAGCTTTCTGCGCAGCGCCTCGTGGCCCTCGAAGTTGGCGGCGAGGGCGTCGGACAGTTCGGCCATCGTCGCCGCCCTCTGCTCGAAGACGACCGTCTTGATCACCACGAGCGAGTCAATGGCGTGGGCGGCGCTCTCGGCGAGCATGCCAAAGGTGCGGAATCTCGAGCCGCCGGCCGTCATGTCGCGCCGCGAGGCAATCGCCCCGTCCATCAGCGCGCTCAGAAGCGGCACAGGAGCGATCGTGCTGCGGTCGTTGAGTGTGGCGATGACGTTACGCACGACGCGCCCGACCATTGCGTCCACCTGGGCGAGGAAGGCGCGCCACACGTCGTCGAATGACGCAAAGGAGCGCGGGTCGCCGGTGTCAGGCGCGGCCTCCGAGCGGTCGCGGCCGAGCGCCCAGAGGAGACAGAGCATCAAGCTGAGGCGCTGGAACACGAAGTTCGTGCGGCCGGGGATGATCACCTCCCAGCAGCCGTCGTTGGTGTAGTCGCGTGCGTCGGGCGTCGGGATGCCCAGGCGTTCGAGGGCGGGCACGAGCGCCTCATCGCTGAAGAGCGCGGGCATGCCGCCGCCGTCCTTGAGCACCTCGCAGGCGTGGCGCACCAAGGCGTCGGGCGTGGCGCGGTGGAGCCGCACGGTGAGCAGCGGGTTGGTCATCTCGTTGCGGCGATAGGCTTCGAGGAGCAGGTGCGAGAGGGGGTTGGTGCCGTCCCTGCCGTCGGGTGTGAGGCCGCCCACCACGATGTTCTGGAGCCAGTGGTTTGTGGCGTCGAGGCTGTCGCGGCGGGTGCCGATCTGGGACGACGTGTAGTGCCGGGTGCGGCGTCCAGGATCAACAGGCTCGGGCGTTCGGGCATCGGGGCGCTGATCGTCGGTGGTCTTGGCCCGCTCGTTGAACTTGAGGCAGAAGCAGCCGACGAGCTCGAAGGCCTGGGCCATGTCGAGTCGGCCTGCGGCAAGGTCGGCCTTGAGCAGGGGCCAGACGTACTGGTCCAGGCGCCCCATCGCGTTGCCGTTCATCGTCGAGTGGAAGACCATGTGGAGCAGCCACACGCTCTGGAGCGCGTGCCAGAAGGTGAGCGACGGCCCGGCTGGCGCCTGGCGCAGGTTGGCGGCCATGTCGTGCCGGCCTTCGGCTGCGCAGCGGTCCGCGAGGCGGGCAGCGAAGTCCATCACGGCGTCGAGGGCGATGACGACGGAGTCAAGGAAGGCCGTCTCCTGCGGGGTCGTGGCGAAGGGACGCTGAGCCTCGGCATCGGCCTTGATGCCCCGAAGGCCCTTCGCCAGCAGCGTCGGGTAGTCGGGCACGACGTGGCCGAAGACGGAGTGGATGCTCAGGCCGCGCTGGCGGGCCGCGTCGCGCTCGGCGTCGGTCACGTAGTCCGGGAAGCCCCACTCGGCGTGGACGCGCGGGGCTTCAAGCGTCATCGAGCCGGCGAAGAGCTGGCCGTCCCAAAGGTCGGTGGGCATCTGTGAGAGCTTGAGGGCAATGGCCCGCGCCTTCCGGACCGCGAGCGGCTCGCCCATGAACTGCTCGTCAATCCGGGCCGGACACTCCCAGCGCACCGGCGGCCGCTCCATCGCGTCGCGCACCCGCCGCCGCAGGGCCGCCAGCCGTGGGGTATCCGGTATCGCCGCGGCGTTCATGCCTGCTCCTCAGTCGGCCCGCGGAACACGCAGACTACGCGGAATGAAAACGGAAAAACAGAAGAGAGGCAGACGCCAGCAGAGGTCATCGCGTACCCTTCGACCCGTTCCTCCCGGTCGTCTTTCCGCGTGGTGCGCGTGTTCCGCGGGCCTTCTCGTCGGTGAGGACGATGCGTTCGTGCTCTAAATAACTCGCCACGATTCTGGATCGAACGGGGGGCCACGTGAGACTCCTTAAGCGGCAGTTGGCGTGTTAGCCTTGGCAAGGGAGGGACTGGCCCCTGGATACGGTTGAGCCCGTTCGAGGAAGCGATGCACGTTTGCGAGAAGTTCGTCAATCG
>VGYV01000081.1 GCA_016872855.1 Planctomycetota bacterium | reverse complement strand
CTCGGCGGGGCGGAGGAGGAGGAGGCGGACGTCGCCGGCGGGGAGCTTGAGGGCGAAGCGGCGGAGAGAGGCGGCGGGGATGGCTTCCTTGCCGTCGAGGAGGGCCTGGCACTCAGCCGAGGGGTCCGAGGCGGCGACGGTGAGGAGGCGGTAGTTGCCCTCGGGGAGGGGGAGGCCGACCTCGAAGTCGGCCTCGGCGTCCTGCCAGTTGATGAGGGTGAGGAGTTTCTCGCGGGGGCCGGCCTCGGCGAGATAGGCCTCGACGTGGCAGCCGTGCCTGTGGAGGAAGAGGGGCTTGGCGTCGCCCAGCACCTCATCGAGGGTCTGGGCGAACTCCTGGGCGAAGGCGGGATCGATCTCCCATTCCACGAGGTTACGAGGGAGGTAGACGACGGAGCCATCGTCGCGGCCTTTGCGGACGAGGTCGGAGAGGATGGGGCGGTCGTGCCGCACGCCAACCTCGTTCACCTCGCCAAGCTGCTGGGCGATCAGGAGCTTCGAGCCGCCCGCGTGGGCCTTCGCCAAAAGCTCCGCCGCCTGCTTCGAGACGGCGTAGGGGAAGGGGAGGAAGAGGACCCTGTAGCGGCCGAGGTCCTTCAGGCTCTCGAGCTGGTCGAGGTAGTAGAGGTCGAGGGGATAGCCGTTGGCGTTGAGGAACTGGGCGATGAGTCGGGCGGTCCAGAAGCCCTGCTTGGCCACGGGGTTGTGGCCGAGCCAGTTGGTGCCGTGGTCGTTGTCCCACCAGTCCTCCGAGGCGCGGGATGCAAGGACGGCGAGGGCGCCGGGCGTGCGGGCGCGGGTGACGCCCCAGCGTTCGAGGGCGCCCAGGAAGGCGATTTCGCGGCGGCGGTGGTCGGCGGACTTCTGTAGCTCGATGTAGTTGTAGCGATACCAGGCGATGAGGCGCGCGCCCTGGAGGGCGGCCTGGATGCCCTCGCGAACCGAGGGGGGGACGAAAATCTCCATCACCGCCCGCCGGTTGCGGGCCGAGGCGGCCCAGACGCGGGTCTCGGCCTCCTGGTAGTCGGTGCCCAGGTAGTCAAGGTCGGCGATGTGGCCGATCACGTCGTAGGCGAGGCAGTAGGTCATGCGGTTGTTGGCCGAGACGGCGTGGGAGCCGATGATGAGGAAGGTCTCGCACTTCGGGTTGGCCTTGCGGACGGCGTCGCGGTAGCGGCGGAAGCGCCCGCCGAGCTGTTCGTAGCAGTAGACCGTCCAGCGCTTGTAGTCCACCGTGTCCTGCCAGATGCTCTCGGGCAGGTCGGCCCCCGGGCCGAAGCGCTTCTGGAAGGCGAGGCGCACGGGGTCGTCCTTGGGCCGCGTCTTGCCTTCGGGCTTCTCGAGGCCGTAGAAGGCTTCGTCGTGGCAGAGGCTGATGCCGTCAATGCCGCGCGAGGCGGCCTCCTCGAGCAGCGCCTGCCAGCCGTCCTTGTCCTTGGGGCCGACGTAGCACTCCATGAAGCGGCCGAGGAAGACGACGTAGAGCTTGAGGCCGTGGGCGTGGAGGGTGTCGGTGAGTTCCCTGAGCAGGTCGCGGTTGGGCGGCCCTGGCCCGAGCGAAGTCGAGGGCGGGGCGTTGTCCTTCGTGTGCCAACGGAAGTTGGGGCTGGGCCAGAAGGCGCTCATCTCGGCCTCGACGAAGAGCAGCACGCCGTCGGCGCCCATGCCCTTGATATCCTTTGCCGTCTTGAGGCAGGGCTCGAACTCGGCGAGGGGCTTGGCGGGCGGGGTTCCCAGGTTGATGCCGAACATCCAGAGGTCGGCCGTGATGCACTTGGCGATGCGGTCCTCGGGCCTCACGACGGGCCAGGCGCTCTTGACCGGCTGGCCAATCGTGAGGCGGCGGGCGTCCTTCGGCACGGGCTCGGCCTTGCGGAGGGGGAGGGCCTTGGGCAGTCCCGCCGTGGCTGCCTGCGAGGCATAGAGCTCGAACTCGGCGAGTTGGGGAAAGCTCTGCTCCCAGCCGCGTTGGCCCTCGAGGGCGCGGAACTTCAGGCGGTGGAGCTTGGTGGGCGGGAAGGCCAGCTCGCGCCAGGCGTGGGGCGCGCCGTCGAGCACGGCGCCGAGTATCGTGTCGTAGGCCCCGCTGCCCGTCGTGTCGGCGCACACGACGCTGCGGAAGGTGAATAGCCCACCCTGGAGGAAGCGAATGGCCGAGACCTCCATCGGCTTGGGGAGGACGAATTCGTAGGAGCCGCCGAGGCCAACGCCGGTGCGGAAGCTCGCCATCGTCGCCTCCGAGCCGTCCGCCACCTGCCACACGCTCTGGCCGACCGAGGGCGTGGGGCGGATGGCCTTGACGTAGGGCGCGATGTTCTGGACGCGGGGCAGAGACGCCCCGCCTACAACGGATTCGGGGGTGAGGGCCGTGAGTTGGAGACCTGTGAGCATGGCCCGCCCATCGGCCTGAACCGCCGCCTCCAATTCATCGTTCGTCTTGCCGGCGGCTTTGCCGTCGAGGAGGAGCTTGCCGTCCTTGATGGCCAGGCGGCTGTCGGGGCGGTTGAGCGACAGGTCGCCGGCGTGGAGGCCGGCCGTGGGTTCCACCAGCTTCGCGTCGTCGCCCTCCGGCTTGGCCTTGCGCGTGAAGGCGTAGTGGCCGCTGACGGCGTAGGGCTTGCCGTCCACGTTCGCGTAGAGGACGAATGGGACGGCGGGGGCGCCGGCGAGCGTGCCCTGGTTCACGAGGTCGCGGGAGCTGCGGTGGGGGTGCCAGGTCTTCACGATCATCTTGTCGGCTGGGTCCACGCGCCACTCGGCGGCGGTGGAGCCGAGGAGGAGCTTGTGGCCACCTGCCAGGCTGAGGGTGTTGCCGGGCGCGATGAAGAGGCCGGCGCAGTGGAGGTCGCCGCTCAGCGTCACCGTGCCCTCGGGCTTCTCGAGCTTCAGGGGCGGGAGGATGCCGCCGGGGCGAATGGCCTGGTCGCCCTTGCCGACGAGCGTGACCCAGCCCGTGGCGCCCCCCAGGTCGCGCGCGGAGCCTTCGCTGCGGAGCGTGCCCTGCACCCGCACGTCGCCGTGGGGCGTGAGGCAGGCGGGGCCGCTCTTGCCGCGGAACACCAGGTCGCCCTCGACCACGAGCGTCGCCTCCTTCGCCACGGCCAGCTCGCCACCAGCCAGTTCGACACTCCCCGCTACCGTGAGATTCTCGGCGAGCGTGACGGGATAGGGGTAGGGCGAGCGGTCGAGGCGGAGCGCCGCCGGCTTGAGGTCGCCCGGCTGGAGGACGAAGCCGTGGAAGACGCCCGCGATGCGAAGCGTCGGACTGCCTGTGATCGAGCCCTTGTTCACGAGGCCGCCGAGGCCGAGCGTGAGGGTCGGCTTCTCCTTCGAGGCATCCAGCTCGCCGCCCTTTTCGACGATGAGGCCGTAGGGCGTCTTCGGCGTGTGGAGCGTGTCGGGGCCGTCCACCGTGTCGCGGATGCCTGCCCCGACGGTGAGGCTGCGGCCGGCGAGGTCGAGGCGTCCGCCCTCGGCGATGCGCAGGCTGCCGCCCACCGCTACGTCCTCTTTCAGCTCTGGGTAGTGCTCAAGGTTCCCTGGGATCAGCACGTCGGTCGTGTCGGCCGCCGACGGGGCCTTCTTCGCCGACCAGTTGCCGGGGAGCGTCCAGTCCGTCGCGCCCCGGGTGTCGCCGCCCTGCCAGATGTTGCCCGCCGCCAGCCCGCAAACGGGGAGGAAGAGGAAGAGCGCCCGCGGAACACGCGGACCACGCGGAAGGAGAAGGGACAGGAGGCCGCCAGCCGCCAGCCACAAGCGCCGAGCTGGCTCAAGCCTGTCGGTTCCTCCCCTTCCGGTCTCCGCATGGGTCATCTTCTTCCCTTTCCGCGTGTTCCGCGTATTCCGCGGGCGGTCCTCTTCCTCACTTGGCGGCCTGGGCGCGGGCCTTGAGCATGGCGCGCTGGCGCTCGGCCTCGGCCTTCTTGCGCGCCGCCCGCACCTTGAGCATCTCCTCCTCGGGCACCAGCTTCGCCAGCGCCTCGATGGTCTCGCCCAGCTCGCGATGGGCCTTCAGCAGCACCGCGGGCTCCCAGGTCCAGCTCACGAAGTCGAGCTTCGTCACCTCGTCGGGCACCTTGAGGAGGGCCTCGGCCTTGCGGAGGAGAGGGTTCGCCGGTGGTTCCGCTACCCCCATTTCGGCGAGTTGAAGCGCCGTAACGTAGTCACGAAGCACGTAGTGGCTCTCCCAGTCCTCGATCCCGTCGCGGATGTTCTCGAAGCGGACCGAGCTGAACGGCCCGTCGGGGCCGGGGTAGAAGAGCATGCCGTCGCCGTTCGTGTCGCCCCAGCCGCGGGGGTAGAAGGGCTTGGCGGGCCAGCGCTTGCCGTCCTTGTCGGGGAAGTTGTGGCTCCAGATGTTGTAGCAGTAGTATTCGAAGCCCGTGACGCCGAACTTCCAGGTGAGCCAGAAGAGCACGCGGGAGGCGATGAGTGGCTCCTCCATCTGCACGTTGGGGCAGGGGAGCATGGGGCCGGCGGCGACGTACCAGAAGAACTTCTCCCCCCGCTCCTGCGTCTTGCGAATCATCGGCAGCATCTGGTCGGCGGGGAGGCTGTAGACCTGGTTGGCCCGCTGGTCAATCTGCGGGTCGAAGATGTCAATGATCCCCTCCAGTTCGGGCCTGGGGAAGCTGCCGCCGATCATTATCATCAGTTCGGGACAGGCCTTGCGGATGGCATCCGCCCGCTTCCGCATCTCGGGCCAGTCCTTCGTCTCGTCGCCGATGTAGACCAGCGCCTTGTCAATCAGCCCCAGCTTCCTCACCGCCTCGTAGCGTTTCTTCAGTTCCTCGACGCTTCGCTCGGAGACCTTGAAGTTGCCCGAGAGGTAGATCGTGCTCATTCCCCGCTCGATGCAGTAGGGGATGTCCTCCAGGTTCGGCGAGAGGACGTCGGCGTACTGCTCCACGGGGCTGAAGCGGTGGTCGAGCAGGAAGTCCATGTACTTCCGCTTCAGTTCGGGCGTCAGCTTGCCGTGGGCGCGGGCGATGTTGCCCCAGATCGTCTGCCCCATCGTCTCGAAGTTCCAGACCTCCGGAATCTTGTAGTCCCACACCTTCACGGCCAGCTTCAGTTCGCGCGGCGGAGCATTCTTGGGCTTCACCGTGATCGTGCCGACATAGTTGCCCGCCTTCGTGTCGGGCCGCGTGCGAATCGTGAACCAGTAGGGCGTGGACATGTGTTCAGGCAGGTCGGCCGGGGCGAGGGTCACAAGCGGGTCGGGCACGTCGAAGTTCTTGCCGTGGAAGTACCAGTCGTTGATCTTGCCGTTCTTATGGAGCCGGAAGACCTCCTGGCGGAAGCAGGCGACGTCCTCTTTCGGGATTTTCGCGCCGCTCTTGGCGTCGGCCAGGTCGCTCCACTCGAGCGTCACGCCCTCCAGCGTGCCGTGCATCGGGTAGACGAGCACCTGGAGGCCCTCGAACTCGTTCCGCGCCATCGCCATCTCGTGGGATTCGTTGAACGGCCCGAAGAAGCGATAGCGCGTGTCGCGGTCGCAGAACTTCTCCAGGCAGTGGGTCATCCCGACGAGGTAGGGCTTCTCGAGCGGCTCGAAATCGAGCACCAGGCGAGGCCGCTTCGAGGCATCGGCCGCTTTCTCCGACGGGATGTCAATCTCCGCCGTGTTCGGCATCCGCTTGTCGGGCAGAGCGAGGGGCAGGAGCACGACGCCGGCATTCGCCTTGGGATCGGCAAGCCACTTCCTGGCGAGCGCGGTGACATTGAAGTCAATCCACTTGCCGCCTTCGGGGACGCCCAGGAAGCGATACTTGTGGGGGAACCACTGGCCATTGAACTCCCAGAGTGAATAGGAGTCGAGCATGCCAGGTGGGCGGCCTCGCTGGGAGTCTGTGCGTACGCCGTCTTCTTGGGTCATAACCTCGATGCAGGCGACCTCACAGATCATACGAAGCCTATTGACCGAGGGCACGAAGACCTCGAGCTGCGCCCGTGCTAACTTCTTCCCCTTGAGCGCATCGGGCAGGGCGAACCTGAGTGTCAGCACATTATCCGGGCCGCGGAGGTAGAGCGCGGTCGGCGCGGGCTCGTCTGGCTTCTTCGTCTTTGCGCGCCACTCCGTCGTCGTCTGGCAGCCCTTGTAGCCGCCGACGCCTTCCTGCAGTGTCACCGTCTCGGCCCGCGCCATCGAGCGGGCCAGCGCCGCAACTATGAGCCAGGCAGCCCATCGCGACATCTCTTGCCCCTTTGCGCCCAACGGTGGAGTTTTCCGGCTCCCCCAATTGTGGCACGGGAAGGCTTTGAGATCAAGGAGGCAAGGCGAGGGACAAAAGGGACAAAAGGGACAGAAGGGACGCAAGAAACCGGAAGCCGAAACGTCCCTTTTGTCGCTTGTGTCGCTTCTGTCCCTTCGAGCCCCCCACCGCCCTCGACACGCGCCGGCTTACGTGGTATTATCAAGCGCCGAAAGGAGGTGCGCCCATGAACATTGTCGCCATCCTGGGCAGCCCCCACGGCCTGAAGGGCAATACGGGCAAGGTGCTCGACGCGCTGATCGCTGCCGCGAAGGGCCGTGGGGCCGATGTGACGCTTTTCCCCCTCGCCGAGCTGAAGGTCGAGCCGTGCCGCGCCTGCGACACGTGCCACAAGACGGGCAAGTGCCCCACCCGCGACGACTTCAACACGATCAAGGAAGCGATGCTCGCCGCCGACGGGGTGGTGCTCGCGAGCCCCAACTACATCTTCAGCGTGAGCGGCCAGATGAAGTGCCTCTTCGACCGCTGCTGCGGGCCGCTCCACCTCCAGGCGATGGAGGGCAAGTATGGCGCCGCCGTCGTCACCAGCGGCGGCAAGGAGAGCGCGGAGGTCGAGAGGTACATCCTTCGCTTCCTGGGCGCAATGGGCTGCTGGACGGTTGGCAGCATGGGCTGCGAGGCCTGGAAGCTCGCCGACCCCGCCGCCAGCGGCCCCGTCCTGGACGCCGCGGCGGCCCTGGGCACTCGCCTCGTCGAGGCCATCGAGGCGAAGGCCACCTACCCCGACCAGCTCGCCGAGCGCCGCGCCTTCTACGAGCGCATGAAGGCCCTCGTCACCATGCGCAAGGCCGAGTGGACCTACGAGTTCGACCGCTGGCAGGCCCTCGGCCGGCTGTAAAGGAGCCCCCGCATGGACCTGCGCCCCGACCTGCTCGACGCCCAGTCGCCCAAGGGGATCGAGGTGTTTCAGCTCACGGGCGAGGACTGTCCGTCGAGCCACGTGTACATGGAGGCGCAGATTTTCACGCCCGACTCGCGCCGCTTCGTCCTCCATCGGTCGGCCCACGCACACGGCAGCAGCCAACACGACGCCGACCACCGCTACCTCGTCTGCGACCCCGCCACCGGCGAGCTGACGCCCATCACCGAGGAAACGGGAGCCACCGCCCCATCCGTCTCGCCCGACGGGAAGACCCTCTTCTACTTCGTCAACGAGACGCAGGTCAACGGGGGCAAGCTGTCGCTGAAGCGGGCGGGCATGGACGGCTCGGACCGCCGCACGCTCCTCGTCCTCGATTCGCCCCTGCCCGACACGAAGTTCCGCCCAAGCGGCATCTACCCCCTCTCGACCATTTCGTCGGATGGCAAGCGGCTCGCGCTCTCGGCCTTCCTGGGCGACGGGCAGACAAAGGACGCGCCCTTCGGCCTCATGGTCTTCGACCTCGATAAGGCCACCGTCCGCCTCATCCTCCAGGGCCAGACCTGGTGCAACGTCCACCCCCAGTTCTGCCGCTCGACCGACCCCGCCGCGTCGCACGACATCCTGGTGCAGGAGAACCACGGCAACCAATGCAACGAGCGCGGCGGCATCGTGAAGCTAGTCGGCTCGGAGGGCTGCGACATCCACGCCGCCCGCGACGACGGCTCGGACTTCCGCAATCTGCCCTGGGGCCGCGACGGCAACGAGCATCCCCAAGGCCACCAGTGCTGGCGCGGCCGCTCGACGAGGGCCATCACCAGCACGGGCACCCGCAAGCCCCCCGAGAACCAGCTCATCGAAAGCCCTCCCGCGCCCTTCGCCGGCCACGTCGGCATCCGAACCCCAGGCGGCGTCCGCACCGACCTCACCCGCACCTTCCCCAAGCCCCGCTTCTGCCACTTCGGCACCGACATCGCCGGCCGCCGCCTCGTCTCCGACGCCTGGCACGAGAAGGGCTGGCACATCTACCTGGCCGACCTCCCCACGAAGGAGGGCGAGCCGCTGGCGAAGTGGTGGTATCTCCTCGACCCCCGCGCCACCCGCACCAAGGGCGCGCACCCCCACCCCTTCCTCTCCCCCGATGCCTCGCTCGCCTTCTTCAACTCCGACGAAACCGGTCTCCTCCAGGCTTACATGATTCGCGGGCTGGACACGCTTCGCTGAGGACGCCATGAACATCACCCGTCGCCGCTTTCTCTCATCGTCGGCCGCTGCCGCATGCGTCGGGGCCTGCGCAGGAGAATCGCCCATGCTCCCCGCCGTGGACACGCATCAACACCTCTGGGACCTCTCGAAGCTCACCCTGCCCTGGATCAAGCCGGGCAGCGACCTGAGCCGCAACTTCGTGATGAAGGACTACATCGAGGCCACAGCCGGCCTCAACGTGGCGAAGGCCGTCTACATGGAGGTGGACGTGCGGCCCGAGGACAAGCTGGCCGAGGCCGACTACGTGGTGGACCTCTGTAAGCGGAAGGACAACCCGACCTGTGCCGCTGTCATCGGCGCCCGCGTGGCCGAGCCGGGTTTCCGCGACTACGTCGCCCGCTTCAAGGGCAGCCCCTACGTCAAAGGCGTCCGCCAGATCACAGGCAAGCCAGGCCAATACGTCGATGACCCCTTCGTGAAGGGCGTCCGCCTCCTGGGCGAGCTGGGCCTGAGCTTCGACATCTGCACCAGCCCCGCCCGCCTCGCCGAGGCAGCCGAACTCGTCGAGCGCTGCCCCGACACCCGCTTCGTCGTGGACCACTGCGGCAACGTGCCGCCCAAGAGCCTTCTGCCCGGTGGAGACAGGGCCGTCGCCGACGCCTGGCGCCGTGACATGGGCCGCCTGGCCAAGGCCGGCGACCGCATCCTCTGCAAGCTCTCCGGCATCGTCGCCAGCCTCCCCCGCGGCAAGTGGACCCCCGCCGACTTGGCTCCGGCCATCAACGCCTGCATCGAGACCTTTGGCCCCGACCGCTGCGTCTGGGCCAGCGACTGGCCCGTCTGCACCCGCGGCGCCACCCTCGCCGAATGGCTCACCGCCTTCCGCGCCATCATCGCCCCCTGCTCCGAACCCGAGAGGAAAAAACTCCTCCACGACAACGCCCTGCGATTCTACGGCCTGAAGGACAAGTCCTAGCCCGCCTCGTTTGGGCCATTCAGATTTCGGGTTTCGTGCTTCGGATTTCGTGCTTCCCAGGTCCCCCCGGCTCCGCCGGAATCTCGAACTCCATCCGCTCCTCCGTCCCATCCAACCCGATGACCACCCGATACCCCTCCGGCCCCTCGGCCTCGCCCGCCTGCGGCTTTCGCAGCCCATATCGCCGCCGATACTCCGCCGCAGTCGTCCCCTCCTGCTCCAGGAGCGCCTTGTCGAGCCGATAGACGGTCCCGTAGCCCGTCAGCATCGCCACCAGGTGCACCGCGTGCTTCGTCTTCTCCAGCAACACCTTCGCCTCGTCGAGCGGATACACCCCGCTCGGCGGCCGCGACGCCGCCCGCTCGCGCCAGGCCTTGGGGCTTCTGTGCTCGTACTGCCGAAACACCCGCGCCATGCGCCGCGCCGTGCCGAACCCGCAGCCCTTCGCAATCCTCTCGTGTGACATCCCGGTCACATGGAGCAGCTCCTTCGCCCGCGCCAGTCTGGCGAGCCGCACCTCCTGCGCAATCGTCCGCCGCCGCACCCGCTTCGCCTCCCGCAACAGTTGCCGCGTGCTCATCCCCGCCGCCTTCGCGATCTCCGCCACCCGCAGCGGCCTATGGCAGAACTGCGCAATGCAGTCGAGCGCCCGGCTCAGCCCCTCGTCGCCCCGGAAATCAAGCTCCGTCGAGCGCCGAGCCACCAGCCGCGGCATGATATACGTGTTCCCCGACCCCGGCATCGAGCCATCGAGCATCCCCGCCAGCCGTTCCGCCGCCTCGTAGCCCACCCGTTCCCAGTTCAGGTCGAGACTCGACATTGGGACTGGCGGCATCTCGCACAGTGCCTCATCGTTCCCCGCCCCGAGCACCCCCACGTCCTCGGGCACACGCAGCCCCTTCCCCAGCGCCGCCTGAATCAGGTATCGCCCCAACGCATCGCGGACAGCGAAGATCCCCACCGGCTTCTCCAGTTCATCGAGCCACTTGTCAAAGCGGGTGAGGAACCTGTGGAGGTGCGCCGGGCTGGTGCGTCGGCGGTAGACCGGGGATATGAGGAGAACGCTCACCCCGGCCCCGCGTCGGCGCGAGGCCGCACAAAAGGTCCGCTCCATTGCCGCAGTAGAGCCGGTTTTCGTGAGACCCAGGAACGCGAAGCGGCGATAGCCTCGGGCCACCAGGTGTCGAATGGCGGAGACGCCCATCTGCCAGGGACTCTCGCACACGAGCGGTACGCCGTGGCCGGTAAGCTTGCACGTCGCCGCCATGAACGGTACGCCCGCTGCGCGCGTGGCCTTGTGATGGTCCATTGACGTTGGCCCGATGATCCCCGCGTACCGTCCGTCAAGATGCCGCGTGGCGATGGGGTCGAACACCACCTCCCAATCGCCGCGCGCCTTGGCGAAGCGCTGCACGCCCACCGCGATCTCGCGCACCTGCTTCCCCGCCCCGTCGAGGTCGAACATCAAGGCGATGCGATGGGGTTGGCTCATGGATCGTCCTGAGCTTAGCCTCCCGAAGGTATTGGAACCTTCGGGAGGCAAGAGAGGAATGGGCGCTTCCCCCTCCCGAAGGTTCCAATACCTTCGGGAGGGTACTTGGGCCTCACGCTAGTCCCACACATAGCGCCCGAGCTGGTCCCTCGCGCGCAGCTCTGCCACCTCATCCTCAACGAACCGCTGGTAGTCGGCACCGCTGCGGAAGAACAAGCGCATGAACGCCTCATCCTTCAGCGTGCCATTCCGGCTGCCGACCCATTCGAGGTAGTTCGAGTAGGGCCATTGCTCGGGCCTTGCGACAATCCCCGCCTTCACGGGATTCAGGTGGATGTAGCGGCACAGGGCCACCACGTACTCCTCGCGGCCCACATGCACGTGGCGGAAGCGCCCCTCGAACAGCGTGCCGGTCCGGGACTCCTGGAGGTTCACCGCCTGGACGTAGGAGTTGAAGACGACCTGAAGGAAACGCGAGAGCGGCAAGTCGCCCTCCTGGCGTAGGAGGAAGTGATAGTGGTTCGGCATGAGGCAGTAGGCAATCACGGCGGCGCCGTGGCGGAGTCGATGCTGCTGCACGAGGCGGAGACAGTGCTCGTAGTTGGCGGGGGTGAAGAACATCGGCTCGCGGCCGGCCCCGCGGTTGTAAATGTGATAGTACTCGCCCTGAGCGAAGGCGTCGCGTCTGGGCATGCTGCGTCCCCGTCTTCTTGCGCCCCGCCGACCTAACCTCCCGAAGGCATTGGAACCTTCGGGAGGGGAGTGCGGCTGGCCCCTCTTTCCTCCCGAAGGCTCCAATAGTGGTCTCAAGCGGCTGCTTGAGCGTACCACATCCGCACGGTGCGCGCAATTGGGGCCTTCGGGAGGGCGCCGCGCGCTCTCCGTCTTTCCTCCCGAGGGTTCCAATACCTTCGGGAGGATACGCTCTGCCCCCCGTGCCGACACAACCCCTACGCCCCTACGCCCTACTCCTCGGGGGCGAAGATGACCTCGACCTGCCCGTGCCTCCTCGCGAAGCGCTGCACGCCCAGTGCAATCTCCCGCACCTGCTTCCCCGCCCCGTCGAGGTCGAACATCAAGGCGATGCGATGGGGTGTACTCACGGGATTCCCCTCACTACGCTCTCGTCGCGAAGCTCCTGCTTCGCGACGCGTCTTCATCCCCATTCTGGTTGCGAAGCTCCTGCTTCGCAACCGCGCTCCCGAAGCTCCCGCTTCGATCGTCTTGCGGCGGGAGCCGCACGGACCGCGTTGCGAAGCGGGAGCTTCGTAACGAGAGGGACTCAGCACGACCCCTTCTCCCTAAGCTGCTCAACCTGCCAGTTGGTGAGCTTCCCGCGGATGAACTCAAGGTCGAAGCCAAGCTCGCGCAGGAAGCACACCTCGAGGAGCTTCTCCATCTTCATCTTCAGCCACAGCAATCCACCGCCCCTTGCGGCCCGGTTCTTCAGGCCCGGGCTGTAGTGCGTGAAGTAGTTACGTGTGTCGGTGACCTTCTTCGCGAACATGGCCGTGTCACGAATGAATCGGTCGGGTACGGGTGATACGCTTCGCAGTGTGTCCATCAGCCTGTCGTATAGCCTAGGCTCATGACTGTGTGCCAGCTTCTCCTAGCCCATGCACCAGCGTGAGGAAACGCTGGTCAAGGTACGCATCTGGCCGGTATCTCACCGCGGATAGACAGTTGAGTGTTTGCATGAACCTTCTGCATGTCGCCAACCACCTCGCAAGGAAACCAGCCGGGTCTGCAGCCAGGTCGTGCCAGGTGAAGAGCATCTCGTGCGGAATCACCCTCTTCAGAGGCTCGCCAGGCCTGTCCTGGGACATCAGTACCTGGATGTCCTCGTGGTGGGTAACCCCCGGGTCCGTGGGGGTTCTGAAGGTTGCTATATCTGAGCGACCAACTACCACAAGATCGTAGACGGGTTGCTTCACGGCGAGGGCCAGCAGCATCTTGATGTTGGACGCCAACTCCCACAGCTTGCCGAAAGCGGCCTCCCTGTCCAGGGATTCCAGGCAGAGCCAGGCCTCTTGAGAGACACTTGCGTCCTTCTGTACAATGGTCTGGGTGGGACCATGGGAAGTGAACCGAAACGAGCACCGGAGATCTTCTACGTCTCCTATAGGGACGGCGGGCGGATGCGAGTACTCGACTGTCACCTTCCTCGCGTCGAAGTCATGCTGGATTCTGAAGCCAGATATTCCGAGCCATTCATCAAGGAAGGCAGGACGTACGAGTACCTCTTTGAACCTGATGTTGTCCTCTGTCTCGAAGTGGGCGCCGATGAATCCCAGGCTCGCGTGGATGGTCTGCTGGTCTCCCGTTGCCCGTGAGACAATCGTGCGCCCCGTCTCGAGGCAACCACACAAGGTGATCTCTTCGCCGGTCACTGCCCTTCCCAGGATCACCTCGTACCGGTCACCGGCAAAAAGGTCCGGTCGCGTGGAAAGCGAATCATCTAGGCTGAGCGTGAGATCGCTATCATGCCCCACCTCAAGGGTCCCGTGGACACTGTGAGAAGGGTGCTGGGGAAGGAACCAAGTGCCCCGATAGTCCTTGGATTCCACCATGAGGCCGCCTCCTTCGGGGGAACGCTGCTCTCCACGGCATGCTATCATCCTGACCAGGGCACACTTTGTCAAGCACGAGCGTCACGGCCCCTCATGACGCTTGGCGGCGCTCTCCGACAGGCTGACGCATGTTCCGCGGCGCCTTGGCCCGTCGCTTTCCTATTGGCGTCATCAGTGCTGCTATCCGGCAGAATCCTCTTGGCACGCGGAGATTCCTGAACGTTGAGCGTCCAACGTCGAACGTCGAAGCAAAGACCTGTCTTCGTTGAACGTTCGATGTTCGACGTTCGGCGTTCGACGTTTGGTTGGTTGTGGCCGAGGGCCGCGCCGGGCAATCAGGGGTTCCTCTCGCTTCGGTGCCTTCTCCGTGCTCTCCGTGTCTCAGTGGTGGGACGCTCTCCGGGGGTTGACGCCGAACGGCCGGCGGCCTATGATGAGGGCCGAAAGGAGTGCGTTGATGACCACGGCGGAACCCTCCAGCGCCCAGTTGCCCCGAAGGCCGTACGGCAAGACGGGCGACCAGCTCTCGATCATCGGCTTCGGCGGTATCGTGGTGAGCAAGGTCGAGCCGGCCCACGCTGCACGCGTCGTCGCAGAAGCCGTCGAGCGCGGCGTCAACTACTTCGACGTGGCGCCGACCTACGGGGACGCCGAGGAGAAGCTCGGCCCAGCCCTCGAGCCCTATCGCAAGGACTGCTTCCTGGCCTGCAAGACGGCTCAGCGCCTCCGCGGCCCCGCCGCCGAGGAGTTCCGCGGCTCCCTCGAACGCCTCCGCACCGGCCACTTCGACCTCTATCAGCTCCATTGCCTGGCCGACGTGGCGAAGGACGTTGACGTGGCCTTTGGCAAGGGCGGGGCGATGGAGGTGCTCATGGAGGAGCAGCGGGCCGGCCGCATTCGCCACCTCGGCATCACCGCCCACACCGAGGCCGCGGCCCTGGCCGCGATGGAGCGCCACGGCTTCGCCTCCGTCCTCTTCCCCATCAACTTCTGCACGTTTCTGCGGCACGGCCTGGGCGCCCGCGTGATCGCCGAGGCGCAGAAGCGCGGCATGGCCATCCTCGCCCTCAAGGGCCTCGCCCGCCAGAAGTGGCCGAGCGACGACCCGCGGCGGAAGAGCTTCGCCAAGTGCTGGTATCAGCCCGCCACCGACCGCGCCGAGGCCGAACTCGCCCTCCGCTTCACTCTCGGCCAGCCCATCACCGCCGCTGTCACGCCGGGCGAGGAGGCCATGCTCCGCCTCGCCCTCGATGTGGGCGGGGCCTCCGCGCCCCGCGACCTCGCTCCCCTGACCGACGCCGAGCTTCAACAGCTCCGCAGTCTTGCCGACACCCTCGACCCCATCTTCCCGTGACGCGGGCAGGCCAGCGCGACGCTGGGTCACGACCCAAGGGGATGAATGGATGGGTGGATGAATGGATGATTGCCTGACACCCATCCACGCATCCATTCATCCACTCCTCCCCTGCGCACGCGCGCGCAAGCCTCGCGCAGGGGGCCATCTCATCTTGGCCGCCCTGCTCGCCGCTGCCCCGGGCCTCATGGCAGCGGAATGGCCGCATCTCCGCGGCCCGACGTTCAATGCGGTTTCGGGTGAAACGGGCCTCGTCGAGAGCTGGCCCGAGGCGGGGCCGCCGGTTCTGTGGCGCATTCGGCTCGGACAGGGCTATTCGGCCATCATCGCCGTCGGCGACCGCCTCTACACCCAGGCCCAGGAGCCGGCCGGCGAATTCGTCGCCTGCCTCGATGGCGCCACGGGCCGCATCCTCTGGAAGAGGACCTACGACTGGCCCTGGGAGCCCGAGGGTGACTGGCCCGGCCCCCGGGCCACGCCCACGTGGCACGACGGGCGGCTCTACTTCGCGGGCGCCCACGGCCTGGTCGGCTGCCTCGACGCCGCTTCGGGCCGCCTGCTCTGGTCGCTGAACATCACGAAGAAGTTCGACGGCAAGGGGACGGAGTACGGCTACGCCTGCTCGCCGCTGGTCGAGGGAGGGAAGGTGTTCCTCCCCGTCGGCGGCGAGGGGGCGTCGGTCGTCGCGCTCGATGCCCGCGACGGCTCGGTCGCCTGGCGGGTGCCCGGAGCTGGCGACGGGCGCGGGAGCGAGGAGGCCAGCTACTCGCCCTGCTATCCCATCGCCGTCGGCGGCAAACGCCAGATCGTGTCGTTCCTCCGAAACGTCGTCGTCGCCCACGACCCCGCGACGGGCCGCGAGCTGTGGGTCCACCGCTGGTCGAGCGGCTACGACGAGCACGCCTCGTGGCCAGTCTACCAAGAGCCGTTCCTGCTCACGTGTGCGGCGTTCCGCGGCGGGGCGCGCGTGCTCCGCCTCAAGCCTGACGCTGCGCCCGAGCTGGCGTGGGAGAGCCGCGAGCTTTCCCACGACATCTTCTCCAGCCTCATCCTCGACGGGCACATCTACGGCTTCGACTTGCACGACCTCCAGCCACGCGAGACGCGCCCCGGCCGAGGCCGCCTCAAGTGCATCGAGCTGGCCTCGGGGAAGGTCCGCTGGGAGACCGACCGCACGGGACACGTCAACATCCTCGCTGCCGACGGCAAGCTACTCCTCTTCAGCGACATGGGCGAGCTGCTCCTCGCCCGCGCCACGCCCGCCCGCTACGAGGAGCTGGCCCACACCCGGGTCTTCAGCGGCCAGGTGTGCTGGACCGCCCCCACGCTCCGCGATGGCCGCCTCTACGTCCGCAACCAATCACAGGCGGCGTGTGTCTATCTCGGCGACCCCGCCCGGTTGCCCGCCGACGCGCTCGAGCGCGCGTCGCCGGCCACAGTGATGCCTGACGTCGGGGCGGAGCGCTGCGCGGTGTGGGCAACGTGGGTCTATGCGCCGACGCTGCGCGACGTGCTCCGCTGGTATTTCTTCTGCCTCGGGACCGCGTTCGGCATCTCGGCGCTGCTTGCCTTGGCCGTGTGGCTTGGCCTGCGCCGTGCGTTGCCAAGGAATGTCGCGTGGGCGACGCGCGGCGCGTTCGGCCTGGCAGCAACCGCCGCCGGCGTCGCCGCCCCGCCGCTCCTCGGCATGGAGAGCTCGATGTTTGCGTGGCCGGCCGCGTTGTTCATGGCCTTCCAGGCAGCGGTGCTCGCCGGCGTGTGGGCGCGGAGATACAGCGCGTGGGCGCGATGGGCCGCGCGGGCCGCCCTGAGCGCCTTCGGCGGCGTGTGCTGGGGCTATGCGTGGCAGTGCCGCAGCCTCTACATCCCGATAGGCTACGGCTTCCTCACCGGCCTCCTGCCCGCGCTACCCGTCGCCTGGCTCGCCGCACGGCACATCACCACGCGGAGCCGCCTGCTCGGCGACCTCGTGTGCACGCTCGCCGCCTTTTCAATCTACTTCTGGTCATCGGGCCTCTTCACCGTCTGGAAAACCCGCCCGTAGCCAACCACCGATCGCCTGCGCCCCTGTCTCGGGCGATATTCAATCATTCTGTAGAATGTGAGAACCTCCCTGGTCCGCACCGCCCTCGCTGCCCTTCCGCGCAGCACGCCCCAACGGCTCTGGAACGGGCCTCTCCGCGCCACGCAGGCCCCGTGGCCGCGCGACGCCACGAGTCCCAGCCAGACGCCCCCATGCTGGCGCCGCTGCGTGGGAGCAGTGGCTCAAAGGCGACCGAGCAGTGTGAGGGCCGTGGCGTCCACGATTGCCACAGGGACGGTGCGCCCGGCCAGCGCCGCGTCGCCGGGGAAGGCGACGATGTGGTTGGCGCGGCTGCGGCCGGTGAGGTTGGCGGGGTCGCGCGGGCTGGCGCCCTCGACTAGGACGTCGAGGACGCGGCCGACCATCGCGGCGTTGCGCTGCCGCATGATGGCCTCCTGAATGGCAAGCAGGCGATGGTTGCGCTCCCGCTTCACCGCCCACGGCACGTCGTCAGGGGACTCCGCCGCCTTCGTGCCGGGCCGCGGCGAATACTTGAAGACGAAGCAGTTCTGGTACTCGACCCGCTGCACGAGGTCCGCCGTCTCCTCGAACTCGGCGTCGGTCTCGCCAGGGAAGCCGACGATGAAGTCGCCGGCGACCTCGACGCCGGGCACGGTCTCGCGGAGGCGGGCGACCCGCTCGAGGTAGTGCTCGCGGGTGTAGCGGCGGTTCATGTCGCGCAGCACGCGGTTCGAGCCGCTCTGGGCGGGGAGATGCAGGTAGGGGCAGACACGGGGCAGGTCGGCCATCGCCTGGAACAGCTCGTCCGTGGCGTCCTTCGGGTGCGAGGTGACGAAGCGGAGGCGCTGGAGGCCCGCGACGGCGTCGAGCCGCCGCAGGAGGAGGGGAAATGACTCCAGGAGTCTTTTGCCGTCCACGGCCCTTTCGGGTGCTTCGCACAAAAGACTCCTGGAGTCATTTCCCCTCCCGCCGAGCGTGTGGCCGTACGAGTTGACGTTTTGCCCGAGGAGCGTGACCTCGACGACGCCATCGGCGACGAGGGCCTCGACCTCGGCGGCAACCTCGGCGAGGGGCCGGCTCTCCTCGCGGCCGCGGACATAGGGCACTACGCAGTAGGCGCAGTAGTTGTCGCAGCCGCGCATGATCGCCACGAAGGCCTGAAAGCGGTTGGGGCGATGGCTCACGACCCGCGGCACACGGCCCACGTGGCCCTCGCCCACGGCGAGCATCGGCTGGTGCCGCTGGCGGACCTCCTCGACCAGCTCCGGCAAACGGTCCAGCTCCATCGGGCCGCAGACGAGGTCCACGTGCGGCATGCGCTGGCGGATGCGCTCGCGCTCCTTCTGGGCCATGCAGCCGATGAGGCCGATGACGAGGCCGGGGCGCCGGGCCTTGCGAGGCCGCAGCGTGCCGAGGAGGGACCAGACCTTGTCCTCGGCGTGCTGGCGGACGCTGCACGTGTTGATGAGAATCACGTCGGCGTCGCGTGGGCTGTCGGTGGCGACGTAGCCCGCCTCGAGCAAATGGCCGGCCACCACCTCGCTGTCCAGCTTGTTCATCTGGCAGCCGAAGGTGACTACGAGGAGCTTAGGCGGATGAGCCATTGGACGAGGTACACGATGCCTAGGCCGGCGCCGGCGATGGCGGCGACGAAGGCAAGGCAGCAGAGGAGGAACAACGCCCTGTGGTAGGTGGCCTTCCCGCGCATCTTGAAGCGGCATCCCGGGCACACGCGCGCGAAGGTGACGGGTGGCCACCCGCGGCGCGGAAATGCCAGAAGCCACGTGTCCCCACGCACGCGGTCCTGCCCGCACAGGTCGCAGATCACGACGTCCCCCTTCGTTCCCTATCGGGCGGCAGCAACAGCAACGGGAGCGCGGACGCCACCATAATAACACCACTGGCAATCATGGGCAAACTCACCGCCTGCCCTTCGGCCGTGGCCGCGATGCCCAGGAGCGGCAGGCCCTTCATCTCGGCCAGGTGCCCCG
>VGYV01000080.1 GCA_016872855.1 Planctomycetota bacterium | reverse complement strand
ACAGGTGTATTTCGGCGTAAGTCCTTGCCATGCCTATGCTGAGGGAGGTAGAAGGGTTCCTCGGCTTGGCGCCCCCCTTGTGGGCACCCACAAGAAAGCCCGGAGAGCCTACTTTCATTATAGCAGAGGAGAAGGAATCATGCGAATGGCGATCCTGCTGGCGGCCCTGGCCGCGTTCCCCGCGTTCGGGGCGAGCCCCGCCGCTCCCTTCTTCGCCCTGTGCCAGGACACGCACGACGCGAAGAAGCGGGGGCTGAAGGAGCAGGCGGAACTGCTCAAGGAGCTGGGCTTCGACGGCTGCGCCCACCTGTGGCTCGGCGGAGTGGCTGAACGCCTCAAGACGCTCGACGAGGCGGGGCTCAAGCTCGTCGAAATCTACATCACAGTCAACGTCGCTCCCGGCAAGACGCCCTACGACCCGAAGCTGAAAGACGTCGTTAAGCTGCTCAAGGGGCGCGAGACGATCCTCGGCCTCCTCCTCCAGGGCTGCCCGCCGTCCACTGAGGCCAACGACCCCCACGCAGTCGAAGTGCTTCGAGAGATCGCCGACCTTGCGGCGGAGTCCGGCCTGCGCGTGGCCATCTACCACCACCTGGGCGACTGGACGCAGCGCGTCGAGGACGCGGTCCGCGTGGTGAAGAAGGCCGACCGCAAGAACCTGGGCGTGCACTTCAACCTGTGCCACTGGCTGAAGGCGGACGGGAAGTGGGACCTGGATGCGACGCTGAAGCTGGCCGCGCCGCACCTGTTCGTGGTGACGATCAACGGGGCGGAGAACGCCGACCCGAAGCTCGGCTGGGACAAGCTCATCCAGCCTCTGGGCAGCGGGGCATTCGACGTGGCCGGCCTCCTGGCGAAGCTGAAGGGCATCGGCTACGCTGGCCCGATCGGCCTCATGTGCTACGGACTCGGGGGCGACGCCCGCGAGCATCTCGCCCGCTCGATGGCAGCTTGGCGGAAGCTCGCCACCAGTGCCACCGAGCGTTGACATCCCGCGGTGTGTCCTGCTATACTGTGCTGCCGACAGATGGTCGCCACGTTCACGGCAGTCGGGAGTCCCTGGCAGGCGCGCGACGACGCGAAGGGAAGGCTGGTATCCCATGGTCGCCCCGGCACGTCAAGTCTGGAGCTACATCAAGAGGAAGGTCCACCGACTTGCTCGGGACCACGAGTACATGAGGTCGCCCCATAGTATTGACCTCGAGGTCACCGGGTACTGCAATCTGCGCTGTAAGATGTGCCCGCGGAAGGTGGTCTTGCCGCCGCAGAGGCACCTGACGCTGGAGCAGTTCGGGAAGATTTCCAGTCACTTCCCCAGGCTCAAGCGGGTCAACCTGATTGGCGGCGGAGAGCCGCTCCTCAATCCTGACCTTGTTCCCATCCTGGAGCGCGCGTGCTCGATGGGCGTGGGAGCCATCATGACCACGAACGGCACGCTCCTGGACGAGGCCGCCGCCAGGTCGCTGCCACGGAGTCTGCGATGGGTCTACGTGTCCATCGACTCGCCCCATCCAGAGGCGTACGGACAGCTCCGGCCTGGGGCAGACCTGGAGAGGGTGAAGGCGAACGCTGCCGGACTGAACAGGCTCCGCCCCGACATTCACCTGACCGTCCAGTGCGTGTTGATGCGCGAGAACGTGCATGACCTGGCGGGGATGGTCCGCCTGGCTCGCGGCCTCGGGGCGGACGCCTTGTCGGTGATTCAAGTGGCGTTCACCACTGCTGAGACTGACCTGTTGCACGTCGCGCACATGGACGCCGGGGTCGTGGGACAGTGCTTCGCAGCGGCCCGGCAGGCGGCGACGGAGTCTGGCGTGGACCTCGTCCTCCCCGCTCTCAACCCAAGCCGCCGCGAGTGCTTCGCTCCGTGGCGCCATCCGTACATTGCCGCGGATGGCGGCATTCGGCCCTGCTGCTATCTGTGCCGGCCCCCAGACCTTCCGGAATGGTACCTGGGCACCCAGGTGCTGATACCAGTACATCAGTACTCGATGGGGAACCTGTTCCAGGACCGGTTCGATAGGGTCTGGAACACCCGCAGATTCAGGGCGCTGAGAAGGCTGGTCCGAGAGACTGAGCCCAAGGGGCCGCTGTCGCCGGAGGGGCTGAACCGCCTTCGGAAGCTGTGGCTCGATGAAGGGGAGTTCTCCTATTGCTCCATCTGCTTGTACAGGTGGGGAGCCGCGTGCTGAACTGCCGGCGCGCCCTGGCTGGCACCCGTGGTCACACGCAGCCCACGGGGGTTCCTGGACGGGCTCCCAGGGGCATGGGATAGGGGGAGCGCAGGGTGAGAGTGCTCCTTGTTCATCCGAAGCAGGAGGGGACCAGGTTCCGCACCCCGCACCTTGGGCTTGCCCTTCTGGCCGCGGTGCTCAAGAGAGCGGGCCACGAGGTGCGGTGCCTGGACGAGGCGCTGCGAGATGAGATACACCGCCTCCCTCCGGTTGAGGAGGTGGTGCGGGCGTTCCAGCCCGACGTAGTGGGCTTCTCGCTCTACACGGCCGCCGTGAGCGCGGCGCGCGCCCTGGCCAGGCGGGTGAAGGCGATGCGCGACGTGCCCCTGATCGCCGGGGGCGCCCACGCCTCCCTGTACCCCGACCGTGTTCTCGCCGACGGTTGTTTCGACATCGTCGTCGCGGGCGAGGCGGAGAACGTGGTGCTCGATGTCGTGGCGGACCCCGCGAAGCACTGGCGACGGGTCGTCCGCGGCGAGCCGGCGGATGTCTCCGCCCTTCCAGTCCCTGACTACGCTTCGTTCCTGGGCCACGAGCGGATCTACGTTCACCCGCTCATGACCAGCCGGGGATGCCCGTTCAACTGCTCCTTCTGCTGTGTGCACAGCATCGGGTCGAAGCAGTGGCGCCGCCGGCCGCTGGAGGCTTGCTTCGAGGAGATGGACGCGGTCCGGCAGTCCCTGCCCAGTCTGAGATGGGTCGAGATCCACGACGACTGCCCGAGCGGGGACCCTGAGCGGTTCAAGGAGTTGCTTCGGCAGTTCCTCGCGAGGGGCTATGGGTTGCCCGTTTGGGTGGCGAACATCCGGGCCGACGCCGTGGACGACGAGTTGGCGGAGCTCCTCAAGGAGGCGGGGAGCGGCAGCATCTGCATCGCCGCCGAGCATGGGAACCCGGAGGTCTTCCGAATGATCGGCAAGGGCGAGAGCCTGCCGGATATCGAGCGGGCGGCGGAGATCATCCACAGGCACGGGCTGGGCCTGCGGCTGTGCTTCGTCATCGGGCTGCCGGGCGACAGCCTGGCCCGCACGGCGGACTCCGTGCGACTCGCCCGGAAGCTGCGGCCCTCCCTCATCTACTGGAACATGGCCCACCCGTTCCCCGGCACGCGGATGCGGCAGTGGTTCGAGGAGCACGGCGGCGTGTTCTACTGCGATGACGATCACGCGTCGTACCGCTGCCCGACGGTCGCATGCGAGGAGCCCGTGGTCGAGACGCCCGAGTTCACGCGGGCCGAGCGGAGGCAGGCGAAGTTCCTGGCGGCGGTGGAGACGGATCAGTACGACCTGCGGGAGACGGGCCTCCTGCCCCTCCTGCGGCAGGCCTTGCGGTTCGGCTACACGTGGAAGGCAGCCAGGTCCGTCGCGCGCAAGCTCCTCGGTCGCTCCCTCGGCCGCGGCGCGAAGACAGACCCTGCGTCCCGCCGGACCCGAGGCCCGTCCTCCGGCGGGGCGCTTCGGGGCACTTGACAATCCCTGCCCTGCGCATAGAATGGTCGCGTTGCGCCTTCCGGCGGCGGTGACCGGGCACGACCGAGGAGGCACGGGGGGGGCGGCAGCTTCGAGGGGCGCATGAGAATCGCCTTGGTGCATCCGACCCTGGCCATCAAGGGCGGGGCGGAGAACATCGTGGTCTGGCTGGCCTCGGGCCTGGCGGCGAGGGGGCACGAGGTCACCATCTTCACGCAGGGCTACGAGGCATTGCTCTGGCCCCCGGAGCAGGCTCAGGGGTTCCGTGTCGAGCTTCTCCGCATCCCGTTCGCCCGCCTGAACTCCAAGAGAGTCGGACTGTTCTGGCTCGGTCGCGCGCTGCGCAAGAGGCTGGCCGGCTACGACGTGGTGAACTGCCATAACTGGCCGGCGAACCTGTGGGCCGCCCGCGCCCGGCGCGGCAGCCCCCGCTTCCCGCGCCTGGTGTGGTACTGCCAGGAGCCGAACCGGCGCCTCCATTGGGAGAAGACGGACAGGAATCTCGTGGCCTTCACCACCCATTCGACCGACACACGCTACAATGCGCACCTGCGCGACGACGTGGCGCGCGAGCGCCACAGCGCCACCCGCTCGGCCCGGCGGCGGCGGAAGCGGGCGCGCGACATTGCCTGGGACCAGGCGGCCGCAAGGGCCTGCGACCTCGCGCTCGTCAACAGCCGCTTCTCGCAGGCGAACTTCCACGACGTCTTCGGGCGCCCCGCAACCGTCTGCTACCTGGGCATTCCCTTGCCGCGCGAAGCCGCTGCCGAACCGGCGCCGGCGGACAGGCAGCCGTACCTCTGCACCGTCTCCGCTCTCTCGCGGAAGAAGAACGTGCACAACGTGTTCGAGGCCCTCGGGATTCTCGTGAACCAGCAGAAGCGCGGCGACCTGCGCCTGAAGATCGTGGGCGACGGCTCGGAGCGCGGCGCGCTTGAACGCCTTGCCGCCGACCTGCATCTCACCCGCCACGTCGAGTTCCTCCGCTTCACGCCGGACGAGGCGCTGGCGCGCGTCTACCGGGAGGCCCGCCTGGCCGTCTACGTGCCCGTGGACGAGCCGTTCGGCCTCGTGCCCCTCGAAGCGATGGCCCACGGCGCACCCGTCATCGCCTCGAACCACGGCGGCCCGCTCGAGAGCGTGGTCCACGGGGAGACGGGGCTGCACGTGGACCCCTTCGACCCCGCGGCGATCGCCGAGGCCATCGCGAGCCTCTACTATGATGAGGGACGCCTCCGCGCGATGGGCCTCAACGGCATCCGACGAGTCCGCGAGCAGTTCACCCTCGAGGGCTTCCTCGACCGCTTCGAGCGCCTGGCTCTCGCGGGCGGCGCGGAAGGGAGGGGCGGCGCCCCATGAGAATCGCCATTGACGCCTCGGCCACTGCCGAGCGCCCCAGGACCGGCATCGGGAACTACGTCTCCTCCCTTCTCCACGGCCTGTCCGAGCTCGACGGCGAGAACCAGTACTTTGTCTGCCACAGGCTCTCCCGCCTGCGCCGCTGGCGGAACCTCCTGCGCATCCCGAAGCCGAACTTCCGCGGCAAGATCATCCAGGAGCCGTTCAACTTCTTCTTCATGCGGCGGCTCGACGTGTTCCACGGCCCGGACGCCCGCCTGCCCCGCTCACGGGCCACGAAGATGGTGGCGACCGTGCACGACCTCTTCTCGCTCCTGAGCGACGACTACGCGGACGCGCAGTTCCGGCAGATGAAGGCCCAGCGCTACCAGGAGATCGTGGACCGCGCCGCCCGCATCATCGTGGACTCCGAGAGCACCCGCCGCGACCTGTGCCAGCTCTTGAGCGTGGACCCCCGTAGAATCACGGTCATCCCACTCGGCGTCTCCGGCCACTTCTGCCCTCGCTCCCCCGACGAGGCGGCCCTTGTCCTCCGCAAGCTGGCCATTGACAGGCCCTACCTCCTCTCTGTCGGCGTCCTCAGCGCGAGGAAGAACACCAGGCGGGTCATCGAGGCGTTCCACGCCCTCTCGCGGGGCAGCGGCCTCTTGCTCGTGCTCGCCGGGCGGCCGGGACCCGGGTGGGAGGCTGGGCTCGCCGCCATCGAGGAGCTGGCTCTCGGGGACCGCGTGCGCCTCGTCGGCTCCGTGGCCGATGCTGACCTGCCGGCCCTCTACTCCGCGGCCAGGGCCTTTCTCTTTCCCTCCCTCCGCGAGGGCTTCGGCATGCCAGTCCTCGAGGCTATGGCCTGCGGCACCCCCGTCGTCACCTCGAACAGCTCGAGCCTGCCCGAGGTGGCGGGGGATGCCGCCCTGCTGGTGGACCCCCTGGACACGGGGGCCATCGCCGAGGCCACCCGCCGCCTGCTCGAAGACGAGGCACTTGCCCGCACCCTGGCCGCCCGTGGCATCGAGCGCGCCAGGCTCTTCCCCTGGAGCCGCACCGCGCGCGAGACCCTTCAGGTCTACCGCCAGGTCGCCGAGCGTGGCCCCTGATTCTGATAACGCTTCCCAAGTTCACCGGCTTTCACCCTCACCCTACCCTCTCCCTTCAAGGGAGAGGGGTCCGAACCCCCCTCCCTCTCAGGGAGGGGGTGGGGGGAGGGTTGGAGCCTGGAGTCATCCCATCCCCTGGGTGCCGGGGCCATACGCTCGACGTGGCCGGCGCTTGAACGCGCCGGCCCCGGCGCGTATGATGAGCGCACGTGGCGTCCCCTTTCCCTTGTGGTCAGGAGGTCAGGACATGCGGCGGAAACTGGCTCTTGGGCTGGCGCTGGCAATCTTCGCGGGCCTCGCCCTCCCGCTCCTCGGTGGCGAGGGAGCCGACGACGAGGGCTTCGTGGCCATCTTCAACGGCAAGGACCTCAAGGACTGGGATGGTGACCCCAAGCTCTGGTCCGTGAAGGACGGCGCCATCCGCGGCGAGCAGGAGCAGCGGCCCGGCAACACCTTCTGCATCTGGCGCGGCGGGATACTCGAAGACTACGAGCTGAAGATCAGCTTCCGCTGCGGCGACGGGAACTTCGGCATCCAGCACCGCAGCGTGGACTGCGGGAACTGGGTCGTCGGCGGCTACCAGGCCGAGGTGTGCAACAGCCCAGCCGTCGGCTTCCTCTACGACGAGCGCGGCCGCGGCTCACTCGTCCAGGTCGGCCAGAAAGTCGTCATCCACGAGGACGGCAAGAAGGAGGTCGTCGGCGAGCTCCCCGGCGCCAAGGAGAACTACAAGAACTACAAGGCGAAGGACTGGAACCACTACCGCCTGGTAGCCAAGGGCAACCACATCCAGCACTTCCTCAACGGCGTGCAGACGATTGACCTGGTGGACAACCAGCTCGACGACCCGAAGGCGGAGAAGCCGAACCTCAAGAAGGGCCGCCTCAAGGGCATCCTCGCCCTTCAGCTCCACGGCGGCGGACCCATGTGGGTCGAGTTCAAAGACATCAAGCTCAAGGTGCTCAAGAAGGAAGGGAAGTAGCCCCGGCACTGTGGCACGGCTGGCTTGGCCAGCCGTGTCTCCGAGCACGACGGCGGGCGAGGCACCGGCTGAGGCGAGAGGCCCAGCCGGGGCCTCGCCCCCTTGCATGTCGAGGGGCGGCGGGGTAGAATCCGGTGGAAAGGAGGCGCCGATGCCCGTCGCTCTCCAAGTGCTCTTGACGTCTATCCTCAGCCTTCCCTTCTCCGCCCTCGACGCCTGGAACGCCGTGGCGACCGCCCGCCTCGCCGCCCGCATGAAGGTGGTCACGGATGCCGGCGACCCGGCGAGCATGGCCGAGCTGGCCAAGCGCTACCCCGACCCGCCCCCCGGGCGCAACGCCGCCGAACACCTCAACGCCGCTTTCAAGTTGATGGAGGCCCGCGAGGAGAAGGACGGCCCGCCGAGGGCCCATCTTCCCGTGGTCGCCGATGGGCAGCTTCCCGCTCCCAACGACCCGCTGCCGCGGCCCATGCTCGCGGCGATCCAGGCATACCTGAAAGACAACGCGGAAATCCTCGACCTGTTGCACAAAGCGGCGGAGCGGCAGGAGTGCAAGTTCGACCTCGATTTCACCAAGGGCATGGGCATGCTCCTCCCGCACCTTGCCAGGCTGCGGCACGCCACGCGGCTCCTCGCCCTTGAGGCCATGGAGCGCATCGAGGCCGGCAAGGCCGATGACGCGGGCGAGTCCCTTATCGCCGCGCTGCGGATGGGCGAGGCGCTCCGCCGCGAGCCGATCCTCGTCAGCACACTCGTCCGCATCGCCTGCAACTCGCTCGCGGTCGCCCAGGCCGAGCGCTGGGCCAGCCGCACGAAGCCGTCGCCAGCCGCCCTCGAACGCCTGGAGGCCGCCCTCGCCGCCGCCGCAGACCCAAAGCTCATCGAGGGGGCAATGGTCGGCGAACGTTGCTTCGGGATCGACATCTACCAGACCTACATCCTCAAGCCCAATCGCGCCGAGATGCTCCGCAACCTCGGCGCTGCCGAGGTCCCCTTCCCCCTCGCCGTCAACCTCATTCCCAACGCCTATTTCAAGATGGACATGTGCTACTACCTCGACGTGATGAACGCTTACGTCGCGGTCGCGCGGCGGTCGTATCCTCAGAATTACCTGGACCGCAACCGCGCGCTGGAGGCCATCCCGGCACGCCTCGCCGAGCGCTACTTCATCGCGGGGATGATCCTGCCGGCTCTGGGGCGGACGTTCGTCTCCGCGCAGAACCACATGGCCCGCTGCGAGAGCGCCCGCGTGGCCCTCGCCGCCCTCCGCTACAAGGCGAAGCACGGGCGTCTGCCGGCCGACCTCGCCGCCCTCGTGCCTGGCTTCCTCAAGGCCGTGCCCCTCGACCCCTTCGACGGCAAGCCGCTGCGCTACAAGGCCGGCGAAGCCGGCCTCACCGTCTACGCCCTCGGCGAGAACGGCAAGGACGACGGCGGCCTCACCCAGCCGCCCCCCGAAGGCAAGCCCCCCGACATCGGCTTCCGCCTCCGCTGGCCCAAGGCCGAGTTCTGAGCTCCCCCCCTCTCTCCGAGGGAGTGGAAGCGGTCACTGCGCCTTCGGAGTGCCCTGCCAGATTGACTCGAGTTCGTGGACAGCCACAGAGGCGGCCTTGATGCGCCCCTTGGTGCAGCTCAGGGCGAGCGACTCGTCGGAGGGGAGGAAACAGGCCGAGACGGATGCCTCGCCGTCGTTGCCGAATGCCTCAATGGAGGTGCGGTCCACCAGCAGCTCCAGCCTCAGCCGCCTGGCGTCCGGGGTCATCGGCGCCGTGAAGCCTTGAAGCGAGAGCTTGTCTTTGGCGAAGGCCAGGGTCTCGCCGCGGATGCGGAATGCCGCCTCCGCCCCTGCCTCCATCTCGAACTCCGCCAGGATGTGGAACAAGTCGCCCTTGGTGGAGAGCTTCAGTTCCTCGCCTGCGGCAAGGGTGCGGCCCTTCTCCTCCGCCTTGCCCTTGTGGAGGCTCGCGATCTCGGCGATGGGCCTTCGGAAGAGGCGGGTCGTGCCCCCGCAGGTCCGCAGGCTGAGTTCGCAGGGGAAGGTGTGCTGCTGGTTGAAGGGCATGTTCGGGTACTTGCCGCCCCGCATCCAGGCGACCTGGATGCGTCGCCCGTCCTTCTCCGGAATGTGGTTCCAGGTCTGCGTGGCATAGAAATGCGGGCCGCTCGTGCGCCGAATCTCTGTCTCCAGCTTGAATGTTACTCCATCAAAGTCGCCGACTGCGTAGCTGCCGTCGCCACCAATGACGACCCACTTGGTGCGGCCGCGGTCGCCGTCCACGGCCAGCGGGAACATGTCGGGGCACTCGAAGAAGCCGGGCACGGTGCTGAGCTTCCGCCAGCTCGTCAGGTTCGTGGAGTTGAAGAGGACATATGTGTTGCCTGGTCCGGACAGGATCATGACCCACTTCTTCCCCGGCTCGTACCAGAAGACCCTCGGGTCGCGCTCGGGGTGAACCAGGACGGGATTCCTATCCCACTTGGTCCACGTCCGCCCGCGGTCGTTGCTGTAGGAGATGCACTGGTTCAGATTGTCCGTGCTGCTCCAGAAGGCGACGATGACCGGCGTGTCCGTGCTCGTGGCGAGGCCCGAGGTGTTGTTCGCATCCACCACGGCGCTGCCCGATTGGGTGCCGCCGAACTTGCCGCCCTTGCCGAAGGCGGGCTGGACCTCTTCCCAGTGAATCAGGTCCTTGCTGATTGCGTGGAGCCAGCAACTCCACCATCGCTGGGCGAAGAGATGGTACTCGCCATCGAGATAGAACAGGCCGTTGACGTCGTTGAGCCAGCCCTCCTCGTGCGGGCCGGGGTCGAGCTTGTAGAACGTCCACTGCCTGGCCGTGAAGTGGAATTGCGGGCGCAGGCTCTCGCGGTACAGCGTCGTGAGGTCGGGGGGCACGATGCACATGCGGAAACCCTGCTTCCCATCCCCTTCGAGGAACCCCGCGGGGATCATAGGCGGCTGCCCTGCCCAAGTCAAGTCCGCCTGAGCCTGGGAGCATGGCCCCGAATCCTGGTGGTTCGGGATGGCTCCGAAGCCCAACCCTCCCCCTCCCCCCTCCCCGGAAGGGAGGGGGGTTGTGGCAAGGCCCCTCAACCCCTCTCCCTTGAGGGAGAGGGTAGGGTGAGGGTGAAAGCCGGGAAACCTGGAGAGCGTTACCCGAACCAGGGGCCACTGTCTGAGCTCAGGGGAGGGGAACAGGGCCTCCGGGCGGGCTGCCGCCATAGTGTGGCGATCGGGCTCACGCCCATCGCCACACTATGCACAGAATGGGTAGAATCGGCGATTGGCGGCGTTCTACCCATACTGTGGCGATCTTCGGCTGCCACAGTATGGGTGGAAGGGCGAGGATTGGCGATTCGCGGCGTTCCGGGCGTAACTCCCGAAGACCGCTGGGCTTGCGGAAGGCAGGAGGGCCGGCAGCCGGGCGCGTGCGAGCCGCGCTGCGCCGCAGGCTGGCTTGACTTCCTTCCTCCCGTCTGCATGATAGGGAGGGAACAGGGGCGGGTCCCCCGGCAATTCAGGAGATGACTGCGTGAAGCCCGTGGTTTGGCTGGTGAAGGCGACAGAGGGGCGAGAGGCGGCGATTCGGCTGATGGGCGAGATGAATGCGGCGGAGGTTCTCAGGCCGAAGGCGCGGATCCTGGTCAAGCTCAACATCACGGCGAATCTCCCGCCCGAAACGGGGGTCATCACGTTCCACTCCGTGCTCGACGGGGCGCTCGCCTACCTGGCCGACCACGGCATCCGCAACGTGGTCGTGGCCGAGGGCGGCGGGGACGATGTGTCCGCGGCCTTCGACCGCTTCGGCTTCCGCGAAGTCGCCGTCCGCCACGGGGTGCCCATCGTTGACCTCAATCGCGACGAGGCGGAGTGGGTCGAGGTGCCAGACCCGCTCGTGGTGCCGCGCTTCTCCATCCTCAAGACCGTTCGCTCGTGCGACGCGATCCTCAACCTGCCCTGCCTCAAGGTCCATAACGGCGCGGCGGTGGTGACGCTGTGCATGAAGAACATGATGGGCTGCATCGAGCGCCGCCACCGCGGCGAGATGCACCGCGACTTCACGAATATGATCATTGACCTGCTGAAGGTCGTCCGCCCCACGGTGAATGTGGTGGACGGCATCGTGGGCCGCACGTGGGGCGAGATACACGGCGAGCCGGTCGGCATGGGCGTGATGCTCGCGGGCACGGATATGGTGGCCGTTGACGCGGTGGGCGCGGCGGCGATGGATATGCTCAATGTCCCCCACATCGAGCTCGCGGCTCAGCACGGCTTCGGCGTGGCCGACCTCGGCCAGATCGAGGTCCGCGGCGAGCCCATCGCCTCGGTCCGCCGCCACTTCCGCCGCCGAGGCTGGCGGGCCGATACCTGGGGCGCCGAGCCGAAGGCGTGAAAGCGATCTGGGGAGGAACTTCTTGGGAAGAAGTTCCTCCCCAGCCCCCTCTTCAAGAACTTCCACATTGGCTGTGGCATTCGAGCGGCTCGAATGCCGCAGCCCAGTATGGGAGTTCTTGCGAAAGAGGGGCGCTGGGACCTCAGTACGCTTCTGGCGGCTTATGCAGCAGGACGATCATGTGCCCCGGTCTGGTGTGCCTGAATGTCGTTGCCTCTCCATATCGGATGGGTTGGGCATCTTCCATGACCACTTCGCCATCGCGCCGGATCTTGAGACTGAGGACAATGCGCCCTAGCTCGTCCAGGTTCATCAAGGCACTCCAAGTCTGAGATGCCTCGCCGCCTGTGGTGATCGGAGGCATACGGCAATGCGTGACGTCCAGGACCTTCCCTTCTTGGAAGTGAATCACGCTGCACCGTGATCCATAGCCCCCCACCGCCCAGAGAGCCTCCTTGAGCTGTGGCGAGTCAAGTCCTCCGAAGTCCTCGGAGAAGCTGGAGCTGTACCTGATTTCGAAGATCTCTCCGCCAGCAAGCGTCACTACCATCGCTCGGTCAGGATTGCGCGGCTCAGGTCGCGGCCTCGCCTTCGCCGCAGTCTTGCACAGCCCCAATAGGGCTCTCACCAGCCGTGCCTCAAGGGGAAGGTGCGCATATTTCTTCTTGAGTCCCCCTCCATCCCCCTTCTCGAGTCTGAATATCTGCATGGCCCTGATGTCCGTAGCGTCCAGATTCATCAGTCTTTCGCCAGTCGCAAGGGGATAGTCTTTCTCCCACCATCGTCCCGCCCCGAGGGGGCCTTCGTCCCCTCGTTCCCCTGAGGTGGGGGGTAAAGCTCCTTGCCCATGTGCTTGATTCCGGGCACTTGGAATTGTGGCCGCAGCACCGGTCGCAAGAACGCAGATCAGGCCCGCCAGACTTCTCGGCTTCATCGCTCCCTCCTTTCTCCTTCGTTGCAGGGCAGCCGGGACGCCGACGTGTCAGGCATCGCAACGCGCGCCGCCTTTCCGCTTGGGGCGGAGCAAACTCGCAACCGTGGTGTCCAGCAGCACGACCGCCACGGCCTAGTCCTCCCCACGGGCGAGTCTCCGCCTCGCCGAGCGCTCGGCGAGGATGTAGCGCAGCAGCTCCTCCGGGTCATCGGCGCAGGGCCACGCGGCGCCGAGCTCATCCAGGTCCTCGGCTGGTGATACCCCCTGCTGGGCGATGAGTTCCTCAAGCGTGGCCACGGCCGGCCGAGGGCCATGGGGGACCCGCCCGCCACGCGAGGGCGGAACTACCGCCGGGGCCAACGCTTCTCTTGTGGACAACGGGTTCCTCTTGACCTCTGCCTTTCGGCGACTGTTCCACCTCTGTCTATGATACACAACGCCGCAGGCACCCGCAACCGGACTTGCAGCGGGGGTGCCTGAAACCTCCCGCGCTGCCGCCAGGAGCCGTGCGCGCGTGGGAGATTTCGCGCGCTCCCGTCGCCTTGGCCAGCGCTTGACTGTCGGTTGCCCGCAGTGTAGACTCAGACGGGTTGGAGGAGAACAGACCGTGCCAGTGATTGCGCGTTTCTACGGCATCCTGATAAAGATGTACTTCAGAGAGCACGGAGTCCCGCACTTCCACGCCATCTATGGCGAGTTCAACGGCGTCTTTGACGCCAACACACTCGAGATGATCGAGGGGGACCTGCCGAGGCGGGCCGTCCGGCTCGTTAAGGAGTGGGCGACCAAGTACAAAGCCGAGCTAGTGGAGATGTGGAAGACCCAGGACTACAGGCAGCTGCCAGGCCTGAAGTGAGCAAGCCATGACCTATCCGAGAGTCGAAACAGTCGAGGCGCTGCCGGGGAAGCGCCTTCGCGTGACCTTCTCCTCTGGGGTCCGCAAGGTCTACGACTGCACGCCTCTGCTGGAGTCCGTGCCATTTACCCCGCTGAGAAGCGACGCATTCTTCAGGAGAGTTCAGACGGCCCACGGTGGCTATGGTGTAGTCTGGAGCGACGATGTGGACCTAAGCGAGTCTGAGTTGTGGCTCCGTGGCAAGGCGGAAGAAGGCCGAACACGGCGGCGCGTCGCTACCGCTTCGTAGGCGCGATGGCAGGTAGCTTTGAGAATGCCTCCCACTTCGTTTCGACGGCTTCGGAGTCCGGCAGGGCGGCGTGGACCCAGAGGCCGTAGCGGAGCTTGAGCGGCTCGCCGAGCTTGAGGGTGCGTGGGGCGTCCTGGGTGAAGGAGGCGCCCATCCAGCCGTCGTCGCGGACGTGGAAGATGCTGGGGTGGTTGGGGTTCGAGGGGTGGTCGAGGAGGGCGATGCCCTCGACGACGCCATCGGCCACGGCGCCCGAGTAGTCCATCCACTTGGCGCGTTTCCAGAAGACGCCTTTCTCGTTTACGCCGCCCTCGGAGTTTCGGATGGTGCCCGCGCCGTCGTGGACGCCGATGGTCTTTGCCATTCGGACGGCGAAGAAGCCGAAGGGGGTCTTGCCGAGCGTGGCGTCGGCGCCCTCGGCGGACAGCTCGAGGTCCACGACGATGAGCAACTCGTCGTTGGGGAGGGCGTGGACGGCGGTGGTGCGGCGCTCTTTGAGGAGGACCTTGTTCTCCTTGGTGTTGAGCCAGTTGTTGTGGGAGACCACGGCGGCGGAGTCGGAGCCGTCGTCGAGCCGCTCGATGCGCTGGTGGATGATGCGGCCGCCGCGGCCGTTCGACCAGAAGTCCGTGCCGTTCACGTCGTGGTGGGAGACCCAGACGGAGTTGTGGTGTCCGTGGCTTTCGGGGTCGTGGGGGTGGCCCATGCGGGTCAACGGCCGGCCGCTGGGGCCGATGACGGGGAAGATGAAGGGGCGGTCGAGGTCCTTGCCGAAGTGGTAGCGGGCGACCTCCCTGCCGTCGCGCTGGAAGGAGACCTGCTGGTAGGGCTGGGGGACGGCCTGCATGCGGGGGACTGGTTTGGGCTGGAGGTCGCCGGCGGCAGCGACCGCAAGGAGGAGGCAGAAGGCGAGGAGAGAGATGTTCATCGTATCCACGCGGTTCCCCTTTCCTGTAGTTTCGAGGACGAGGACGAGGACGATTGAAGAAGGGGTCAAGTCCTCGCCCTGAGCCAGGTGGCCACGCCTTGCTCGATGGCCTTCATCTCGCCGAGGAATTCGCCGGTGATTTCCTCGCCGGGGAGCCAGATGGTCTTGGAGCCTGCGATGGGCGTCGACGGGACGGCGACGGCGCCCTTGAGGGGCTTGTAGCTGAAGGCCATCTCGGGCGCAAGCTCGCTGAGGGGGTAGTGCATGCACGGCCAGCCACCGCTGGGCAACTGGTTGTCGAGGAACGTGAAGACTGCGACCCGCTCCGCCACGCGATAGGCCCGCTCGATGGCCGCGGCGTCGCCGATGCTGTGCGCGACCAGGACGCGGAGGAGTTCGCCCGCTCCCCATCCGACCTTGCACTTGGAGGGCCATAGATAGGTGTCGAGGGGCATGGTGGCCTCGAAGTCGAGGAGCGCAAGGGCGGCGTCGAGGTGGGGCCGCGCTCGCTCGCGGCTGTGGCCCCAGCGGCTCACGAGCGCGTCGTAGAGCGCGGCGAGATAGGCCATCGAGGTGCCGACGTGCCAGAACTCCTGCTTTGGGCTCTGCGTGTCCACAACCTTCCAGATGTGTTCGCCCGGCTGAACGTCGGTCACGAGGTCGCCGCCCGGGGCCATCGAGGTGTAGAGGCGCCCGGCGGCCATGTGGGCGCGGTTGGCTTCGACCCAGCGCCTCACCCACTCGCCGGCGGCGATGGCTGGCTCGGGCATGTCGAGGGCGAGCATCAGGTGGCCGAAGAAGGTGGTATTGAGGCCACCAAGCGTCGCCGGGGCCTCGGGGCGGCGCGGGTCGTCGCCGATCCAGTGGAAGACGCCGCCCGAGGGCTTGTGCTGGTATTGCAGGACGCGGTCGAGGACGCGCGGCAGGCGAATGATGGGGTGGCCGATCCAGGCTGCGACCTTGCCGAAGGTGAGGGGGCGGTAGACGCGCTGCATGTCCTTATACTCGGGCGGCTCGTCGGGGAAGTAGAAGTCGCCGTTGTCGCGGAGTGCCTCGCGCTGCGCCCAGTCGAGCAGGCGGCTGATAGTCTCGTGGTCCACGCCCGCGGCGTACATGCCCCAGGACGCTTTGTGGACGTAGCTGAGGTTGCGTTCGCGCAGTATCGGCCCATTGGGCGCGATGCGGCTCACCAGGAAGTGTCCGCCTTGGGCGAGCGCCACCCGCGTCGCCCCCAGGAGATTCACGGGGTCGGTGATTCGCCAGTCCATCGCCGCCTCCTCAACAGCTAACAGATGCGCACGCAAGCCAGAACTGGTATACTCTGGCGGGCGGGGAAATGCAAGACCGCCTGAAGGCGGCGCTACGAACTGGAGACGAGAATGGGCGATCTCACAGACAAGGACTACGTGGTGATCGTGCAGTGCGAGATCGTGAAGCAGCGCTGCTCGGGCTACTTCTGCGAGAAGGCGTTCAACGAGCGGACGGGCGGCTTCGCGGCATACCCGAAGGATAAGGCGTACCGCACGCTGTATCTGACTTGCGGCGGGTGCTGCGGGCGGGCGCTCCACCGCAAGCTGGCCCACCTGGCCCGCAAGATCAAGCAGCGGGAGGGAATCGAGCGGGACGGAATCGTTGTCCAGCTCTCCTCCTGCATCACGCAGGACAACCACCACGGCCCGCCCTGCCCGCACCTGGACTACCTGAAGACCTTGATCGCGCGCTTGCGCCTCGACGTGCGCGAGGACACGGCGATCAGCGAGCTGGCCGAGAAGCGGCGGGCCGAGGGCATCTACAAGGCGAAAGGAGCGGCCTGTGAAGGCGATTGAGATCAACCAGCACTTCCTCTCGAAGGCCAGTTGGGTGGACCCCGCGAAGACGGTGGACCGCGTGATCATCGGCGACCCGCAGAAGGAGGTGCGGCGGGTGTTGGTCACGTGGATCGCCAGCTTCCGGGCCGTGCGGGCCGCCGTCGAGCGCGGCGTCGACATGCTGATGACCCACGAGCCGACCTTCTGGGTGCACGCCAACGAGCTGGAGAAGATGGAGAAGTCGGAGATTGCGTCGGACAAGCGGGGCTTCATCGAGCGGAGCGGGCTGGTGGTCCTGCGGAACCACGACGCCTGGGACCGCTGGCCGGAGATCGGCATCCCGTGGGCCTGGGCGCAGTTTCTTGGCCTCGGCAACAAGCCCGTCGCTACAGGGGCGAACGGCTACCAGCACCGCTACGACATCGAGCCGCTGCGACTCGACGAGTTCGCCGCCCGCGTGGCGACGCGGACGGCCACGATTGGCGAGTGCGCCGTGCAGGTCGTCGGCGACGGCAAGCGGCCGGTCTCCCACATCGGCGTCGGGACGGGCTGCGGGTGCGACATCCGCACCTTCCAGGAGATGGGCTGCGACCTCTCAGTGGTCTGCGACGACGGCTCGTGCTACTGGGCCGGCATCCAGCGGGCGGAGGACGACGGCCACCCCGTCATCCGCGTCAACCACGGCACGAGCGAGGAGCCTGGGATGGTGACCCTGGCGCGCTACATCAATGAGGATCTGCCCGGCGTGAAGGCCGAGCACCTGCCGCACGGCTCGACATTTCGGCTGGTCGGGGAGGTCCGCCGCCCGCATGATTGACATGGCCATGTGAAATGACTATATTGGTAGGTGGGGATAGGAGACGGACAATGACAAGCATGACAGTGAGCGAATTCAAGGCACACGCATTGGCAACCATTGACCGTGTGGCGCGCTCCAAGGAGGGAGTAGTCCTTACGAAGCGCGGAAAGCCTTTGGTGCACGTCATCCCCTACCAGGGTTCCCCCGGGGATGCGGAACCTGGCAGGTTAGCGCACACTCTGGTGTTCGAGAAGGACATCGTGTCGCCACTGGGCTCCAAGGCCTGGGAGGCCTGCAAGTGAGGTACCTGCTGGACACGCACGTGTGGGTGTGGTGGCACGTGCGCCCGGCCAGGCTCTCCGCGCGTGCAGCGGGCCTCATTGGCCGGCTCGATGAGCGGGACGAGTTGCTTCTCTCGGCGATCTCGGTGTGGGAGTTCGCGAAGCTGGTTGAGAAAGGGAGACTTGGGCTGAACTGCGACCCGGAGGAATGGATTGATGAGGCGCTTCGGATGCCCAAGCTGCGGTTGGTCCCCTTGTCCCCGCTGATTGCGTATCGTTCCACAATCCTTCCCGGCCCGTTCCATGATGACCCCGCCGACCAGATCATCGTGGCCACAGCACGCGAGGAAGATGCTGCGATCCTGACGAAGGACAAGAAGCTCCTGAGGTATCGCCACGTCAGAGCGATCTGGTGAGCGCGCGGCTCAGGGCTTGGCGGCCACGGGGCCGGGGCGGGTGGAGCGCTCGAGGTAGTCGGGCCACAGTGGGCAATTGAAATCGGTCCAGGCCTTGATCGCGCGCATGCCGGCTTCGGGGAGCGACACATCCTTGTGGTCCTTGTCCCCAAGCACGGTCCAGAGGCGGCTCTGGAGGGTGCCGAACGAGAGGGGCTCGGCCTTGAAGTGCCGCATGCCGTAGGTGAGGTCGAAGTAGTGGACCCATCCGCCCTGGATGAGCGCGCGGTATGAGGCCGGGACGCGCTGGGCATCAAGTGTCCCGCGAAGGTCTGAGCGCACCTTCCCGCTCCCGTCGTGGCAGCGCACGCAGTGGGCGTCGAGGACTGGCTGCACCACCTTCTGGTAGTCGAACGGGTCAGTGCCCCACGGGGGCGGCTGAAGGGTGCGGGGCGCCTTCTGGAGGGCCAGGCCTGCGGCGGTCGGGGGCGATGCGCGGCGGTTCTCGTGGCAGCCGATGCAGCCGCGCCGCTCGCCAGGCTGCAACTGCACCACGCTCCGCATCCGCTGCAACTCGTTGTACTGGGCGTCGAGCAACTGGAAGTAGAGCACCTTTCCTGCGGGCGCCAGGAAATTGGCCGAGCCGTCCTCCTCGATGGGCACCGTGCCGAGCGAGGCCTTGGCCACGTAGCTCGGCCAGCCCCCGCCCTCGCGGACGCTGTAGAGCCCGGGCTCGACCTCTTTGACGTGGCTGGGCCAGTTGTAGCCGGTCCGCAGCGGGGCCAGCGGCGCGTTCGGCGTCCGAGTGAGAAAGCTCGGCGTCGGGCCGTGCACGAGGTGGACGGGCGCCGCGTAGAAGTCCTGGAACGGCGGATGGTCGGCGCGGAACTGGCCGCAGGGGAGCGATGCCAGGGTGGCCGGGACCTCCTGGGCCACGCGCAGGTATTTGGCCCTGCCGCGGGCGACGGCCGGCTCCAGGCC
>VGYV01000079.1 GCA_016872855.1 Planctomycetota bacterium | reverse complement strand
GTCCCAGGCGAGGTCGGCGTTCTGGAGGTTGCCCTCGGCGATGGCGGCGAGCACCGGCACGAGGTCGCCCTTGAGCCTGGCCAGGATGGGCTGGGTCTCGGGGTCGCCGAAGCGGACGTTGAACTCCAGGACCTTCGGGCCGTCGTCGGTCATCATCACGCCGGCGTAGACTACGCCTCTGTAGCGGCGCTCCTCGGCGTTCATGGCGTGGACGATGGGGATGAGGATTTCGCGCTCGATGCGGGCCGCCTGCTCATCGGTGATGACGGGCGCGGGCGAGTAGGCGCCCATGCCGCCCGTGTTTGGCCCCTGGTCGTTGTCGTTGATTCGCTTGTGGTCCTGCGACGAGGGCAGGGGGACGATGGTCCGCCCGTCGGTGAGGGCGAGGATGGAGGCCTCCTCGCCAATGAGGCACTCTTCCACAACCACGCGGTTGCCCGCGTCGCCGAAGACGCGCTCCTTCATGATCTGGGCGATGGCGTCGAGCGCCGCCTCGCGCGTCTGGCACACCATCACGCCCTTGCCCGCGGCCAAGCCGTCGGCCTTGACGACCAGGGGCAGCGGGGCCTTGCGGACGTGTTCCTCGGCGGCGTCCACGGTCTCGAACACGTCGTAGTGGGCGGTGGGGATGGCGTGCTTGCGCATGATGTGCTTGGCGAAGACTTTGGAGCCTTCGAGCTCTGCGGCGCGCTGGCTGGGGCCGAAGATGGGCAGGTCGCTGGCCTCGAAGCGGTCAGCGATGCCGGCGACCAGGGGGGCCTCGGGGCCGACGACGGTGAGGCCGATCTGCTCGCGGCGCGCGAACTTCAGCAGCGCCTGCACCTCGTCGGCGGGCAGGTCCACGCACTCGGCCACGGCGGCGATGCCGGCGTTGCCCGGGGCGCAGAAGAGCTTGGTGACTTTGGGCGACTGGGCGATCTTCCAGGCCAGCGCGTGCTCGCGCCCGCCGCTGCCGATGAGCAAGACCTTCATTGAAGCGTCTCCTCTGAGGGATGGGTGTGCGATGACATATAGCGGGTCTTGGCCAGGAAGGCAAGCCTGACGCGTGACCCGTGACAAGAGGGGCAGCGAGCGGCGAGCGACGAGCTACGAGCCGAAAGCAAGGAAGCCGGCTCGTGGTCTTGCGGGCTCGCGGCTCGGCGCTCGCGGCTCGTGGCTCTCCTGTCACGCGTCACGCGTCAGGGCCTCCGCAAGCTCCCGGAGCGAACTGAACACATAGTCGGGCACATCCCTCGTCGTTGCCAGCTCCTCGCGCTTCGTCTCGCCGGAGAGGACGAGGATTGAGGTGAGGCCGGCCCGGCGGCCCATGCGCATGTCGGTGTAGAGGCGGTCGCCCACGATGGCCACGTCGCGCGGGCGATAGCCCGGCCCGAGCTTGCGGAGGGCCATGGCGACCATGCGGCGGTTCGGCTTGCCGATGACCACGGGGCGCACGCCCGTGGCCTTGCGCAGCAGGGCGATCATCGAGCCGCAGTCGGGCACCGGGCCGCGCTCGGTCGGGCACACCCTATCGGGGTGGGTGGCGATGAAGGCGGCGCCGCCCCTCAACAGGTGGCAGGCCCGCTCGAGCTTGGCGTAGGTCAGCGTCGTGTCGAAGCCAAGCACCACAGCGTCCACGTCCTCGTCGGCCAGAACGAGACCCGCGTGGCGGAACTCCTCTTCGAGGCTGGGCGTGCCGAGGACGTAGAGGCGGCGGTACGCCGTGCGGGCCGTCAGGTAGAGGGCCGTGGCCTCGCCCGACGTGATGATCTGGTCGGGCGCCACGTCGAGGCCCATCCCCACCAGCTTGTCCCGATAGAGGAACCTGTCCCTCGATGAGTTGTTGGTGAAGAACAGGTAGGGAATGCCCCTGCGGGCCAGCAGGCGGAAGAAGCCCTTGGCCCCAGGCAGCAGCCGTGTGCCGAGGTAGACCGTGCCGTCCATGTCCAGGAGGAAGGCGCGGAGGGAGGATAGTGGGCGGCGCATTGCACGGAATTCGTAATCCGTAATCCGTAATCCGTAACCAGACGGAGAAGGGAGGATTCTCATGGTTCTCTGTCCTGTTACGGATTACGGATTACGGATTACGCATTGGGCTCCAGAGAAAACCAATGAAACAACGGCTCACCTCACGACCATGGGGTCGCTTTGTACCGCCTCAGGACCAGGTTGTCAATCATCATCACGCCGTCGAGCGAGGCGAGGAAGACGACGGCCTCGGCCACCTCCTCGGGCTTCATCAGGTCAGCGCGGTCGCCGAAGCTGGGGTTCAGGCCCGCCATCTCGGTGTCCACACCGCCCGGGCAGATGCAGTGGACGCGGACGCCAGTGTTGCGGGTTTCGAGGGCGAGGGCCTTTGCGAAGCCGAGGAGGGCGTGCTTGGACGCGCAGTAGCCGCTCTGGTCGGGGTAGCCCTTGACGGAGGAGCTGGAGGCGATGTTGATGATCCAGCCCCGCTTGCGCTCGAGCATCGAGGGGAGGACGGCCTGGGTGCACAGGAGGGGGCCGATGAGATTCACGTCGAGCATCGCCTGCCAGTCCTCCACCGTGGCTTCGAGCACGGGTGCGAAGCGGGCGATGCCGGCGTTGTTGACCAGAATGTCAATCGGCCCAAGCTCGGCCACGGCCGTCTCGACCATCCGCCGCACGTCGTCGGGCTTCCGCACGTCGGCGGCAATGGCCAAGGCCTGGCCCGAGTGCTCGGCGATGAGGAGGAGCGTTTCGTCCATGTGGTCGCGCGAGCGGCCGCTGAAGGCCACCTTGGCCCCCTCGCGCGCCAGGGCGAGGGCGATGGCGCGCCCGATGCCGCGGCTGCCGCCGGTCACCAGTGCCACCTTTCCCTCTAGCCTCATCGCGGCACCCTTCACTGGCAAGAGCCGAGGCGATTATAGCCACCGGCCCCCAGGCGATCAAGGAGCCGCGAGGAGCGAGTATGGCCCCCGGCGGCCATGACGCGAACCGACTCGCAGCGGCTGCGTCTAAGAGGGGGACCGTCAGCACAAAGGAGGACTCTCGATGCGCGTGCGAACCTGTGCGATGCTGGCGCTTGCGTGTGCGTTGCTTGGGGAAGTGGTCGCGTCGAGCATCGGCGTGGGGCTGGATTGGCGGACAGGGCTCTTCGTCCAGGAGTATTGGCGCGACGGGAAGCCGCGCTACCTCATCGCCAACCTCACCCGCGTGGCGGCCAAGATCACCGTGCAGACCGTCAACATTGACGCCCGCGAGGGGGGCCAGGCCTTCCGCGAAAAGAACCCCCTCCCCCAGAAGCCCATCGAGACCCTCGCCGGCCCCTGGGAGGTGCCCGCCGGCGGGCTCGCCGACGTTGATGCCTCCCCCCTCCTCGGCAAGGGCCTCGTCGAGTTCCGCGCAGGCGACAAGCGTCTCGGCCTCCTCGAAGCCCCCAAGGCGCCCCCCGCCCAACCCGCGAGCGGGGTCGCCACGTCCTGCGGCATCAACGGCTCGGGCGGACGCCAGCGCGGCATGTGGTGCGAGCAGGCGGCACTCCGTGCGGCCGCCAAGGCCGAATTCGAGGTCAAGCTCGTCACCGCCGCCAACCAGGGCACCATCAAGTTCAGCAAGAAGGCCAAGCCTGGCGCCGACGCCCGCCCCGCCGAGCTCGCCCTCCTCGAGGCCACCTGCGACACCCTGACTGTGACCTCAACCGACGATGCCGTGGTTATTGACACGGGCAAGCCGCTCAAGGACCAGCCCTGGCACACGGCGATGTTGCGGTTCAAGGCTCCCGACGTTTCCGCCGCGACGCTTGTGACGTTTGGCGGCTGGGTCCAACACGGGGGCGGCGGCTACTGGCTCATCCGCGGCCTCGTCGTCGAGCCGCGAGCCACCAAGTGAGCCACACAGGTCAGGGCATGTGCTTCACACGGTAGAGCGCCCCGTCCCGAACCGCAAGATACTCTAGCATGCCGTCCGGATGAAACGTCGGCCCGCCTTCGACGATCTTGTCGTATTCCGGCCCGGGCAGCCCGTCTACGACGACGAGCCACCTGTTCCCTTTCTTCGCCTCGTAGGCCATGCGCTTGCCGTCAGGGCTGAACACAGGGCTAGCGATATCGTCGTACTCCGGGCCGGGGTGGCCATCGAGGACGACGAAGCCCTTGCCCCCCTCGCCTGGTTCGCCCCTGCCTGCTACGTAGGCAACGCGCTTGCCGTCAGGACTGAAGACGGGCCAACCCACCCCATCGTATTCCGGCCCACGCTGGCCGTCGAGGACGACGAACCACGTGCGCCTCATGGTCGCCGTGGCGGCATAGCCAACGCGCTTGCCGTCGGGACTGAAGAGGGGCTTGCCTGGCCGAATGTCGTCGCATCGCGGCCCAGGCTTGCCGTCAATGACGGCGAAGCACCCGCCCTCACTCCAAGCCACGTAGCCCACACGCTTGCCATCAGGACTCAGGAGATCGCTGCGCGTCTCTATGACGCCATGCTCCGGGCCCGGCTGGCCGTCGAGGACGACGCAGCACCTATTGCCCTTCGACGCCAGGTAAGCTACGTGTCTGTCGTCGGCGCTGACGTCGAGCACAGGGATCGCGTCGTACTCCGGCCCTGGCTGGCCATTGGTGACGACCAGTTCCCTGTCCCCCTTCCTCGCCACGTACACCACTCGCTTGGCATCGTGGCTGAAGACGAGCCAGCGCCACATGATCTCGTCGAACTGCGGCCCGGGTTGGCCGTTCAAGACGACGCACCACTTGCCCCCCCTCCTTGCCGTGTGGACCAGGGCCTTGCCGTCAGAACTGACGGCGACCGAGTACTCCGGGATCTCCTCGTACTCCGGCCCGGGCACGCCGTCCAGAACGACGCACCATTTGCCCCCTCTCCTGGCGGGGTAGGCCAGGTGCTTGCCGTCAGCACTGAAGACAGGATAACCGATCCCGTCGTATCCTGGCCCGGGCTGGCTGCCGACCACGACGGACCAGTTGGCCCCCTTCCTCGCCGTGTAGGCCACGCTCTTGCCATCGGGGAAGAGAAGCCTCCCCTTCCCGATCTCGTCGAATTCCGGCCCTGGCTGGCCGTCGAGGACCACGAGCGTCTTGTCCCCCTTCTTCGCGGTGTAGGCCACGCGCTTGCCGTCAGCATCGAAGACGAGCGAGTTCTTCCCGATCTCGTCGTACCCCGGCCCGGGCTGGCCGTCGAGGACGACCAGCTCCTTGTCTCCCCTCTTCGCCGTGTAGGCCAGGCGCTTCCCGTCTTCACTGAAGTAGAACGAATCGATCTCGTCGCATTCCGGCCCCGGCTGGCCGTCAACGACCACGAGACACTTCTTTCCCTTGGGCGTCACATAGGCGAAGTGGAGTCCATCCTTGCTTTGCACAGAGCGGCAGATCCGCAGGAGCTTGCCCAGGTTTTCCTCTCGGACTCCCTTGTATCCCCCCTCTGCCGCCGCGACCCATCCGAGGGCGAGCAGGTAGAGAATCGGGCCCACCCAACCTGTGCCTGGGGCTCGCATGCCACACCTCCTGACAGATGTCCGACATAAGGGCCTCCGACCACTGCCGGCCTCAGACCTTCCCAAGAACCCCTTGCGCGAGGGTGTGGCGGCGGGTGGCAAAGGCATCGCCTTCCGGGGCGCGCCTGGCAAGGCGTTGGAGGATAGGGGCCGCGTAGCGCAATTCGTCAATCGCAAGCGAGATGTCCATCTCGCTCAGGGCCAGGACCGTGTAGTGGAAGGGATAGCGTCGCCAACGACCCTCGCCGTCGCGCGAGAGCCGGAGGGCTTCGACCCCTGCGGCCAGATGGTGCTCGGCACGCTCGAGGCCGCCGGCGGCAAGATGGCGCCAGAGGGCGGCGGTACACCTGCCGCAGCAGTACTGGCCGAGCCAGGGGCGGCCCATGTGCCTCTCGCGCTCCTCGGCGGCGCGAAGGCGCGCCAGCATCCCCTCGGTCGCACGGGCCAGCGCGGCGCCCTGGGTGGCACAGGCTTCCAGCCTGTGCGCCACAGGCAAGATGCCTGTGCCACCAAGAAGGATGAGCGCGCGGCAGGCCTCCTCGCCCAGAATGTGAGCCGTCGCCGCGCGGGTGGCCACTCGCTCGCCAGTGAAGAGGCGCATGCCCCCGCGGCGATCGCTCTCAGTGGGGGCGAACATGCCGTGATAGGAGCCGGGCAGGCCCTGTCGAGCCGCAATCCAGGCTGCGGCCTCGCGCCGATCGGCCTTGGAGAGCGGCCGGCCGAAGAAGATGGCTTCGTTCACCGCGTCGAGCGTTGCGGCCAGGCTGTCGGGCCTCACCAGGCTCATTCCACCACCTCCATCTTCGCGGCCTTGCGGTCGAACTTGAGGACCCAGACCTTGTAGTCGCTGGAGTTGTTCAGGATGACGAGCTTCAGCTCGGGGTCGTAGGCCAGGGCGTCGGACCAACTGAAGGGATTCTCCTTGAACTCGACGGGCTTGCCCTTGGCCTCGAACTTGAGGTCGGCCCAATAGAAGCGGCCGTCGGCGGGGTCCCAGGCGATGTTTCGCTGCTTGCCGTCGGGCGCCGCGAAGAGGCGCATCAGGAGCATCAGGTCGGCGTCGGGCAGGTAGACCTGTTCGCCCCAGAAGATGAACTGGCCGAGGGCCTTGGGCTTGGTGATGCCGAGCTTTGCGGCCTTGCCGGTGGCAAGGTCGTAGCGCCAGATGTCCTTGTCGTTGGCAAGCCAGAGGCAATCGCGCTTGGAGTCGTAGCGGAGGCCGTGGCCGTCGCACCAGATTCCGCCGAAGGGCGGGCCGTCCCACGGCAGCTTGTTCCACTTGCCCGCCTTGGCGTCGAAGAGGAAGAGCCCCTTCTCCGAATAGGTCACGGCGCCCTTCGGCGTCGGGGCCATGAAGCTGTGCATCACGCCGCGGTGCTCAAGGCCGGGGATGGGCTGCGGCTCCCATTCGCGGACCGCCGGGTTGTAGGCGCGGTCGAAGTAGAGCATCTTCCCCGCCGTTGCGTCGTAGCAGTAGGCTTTGTAGGCGTGGACGGGGACGTGGGCGCGGTCGTTGAAGCTCAGCGGGGTGGGCTGGCTGGCGTAGACGCGGTCAATCGGGTCGTCGGGGTGGTAGCCGATGGTCCAGAAGCCGCCGCGGAGGCTGAAGTGGGCGACGTCGTTCTCCTGGCTCGTGGCGTGTCCTCCGCCCCAGAAGAGGAGCTGATGGCGGTCGGAGTCGTAGGCGGTCGTGCCCCAGCGGTTGCGTGCGCCGGGAGCGTAGCGGGGGAAGTCGAGCGAGGTCCAGACGTTCGGCGGCAGGTCGCTGTAGGGTCGGCCCTGCGTGGCCGCCCTCTCCCAGATCGCCGGGTCAATGCGGTTGAAGGTGTAGGCGCCCGAGGTGGCGGCCATGCCCTCCGCAACCGGGACGGTTGCGGCTACATCCACCTTGACCGCCCAGGTGATGAGGCTGGGGCGTTCGGCGGGGGTGACGCAGACGAGCACATCGTCGTCGTTCACCGCCCCGGTCTGCACGTCGCGGCAGGTCACGCGGGGGGCGTTGGGGCTGAACTGGGCGCGACCGTAGTCCTCCGGCTTGAGCGGGACGTGGAGGAGCATCTTCCACTCGTTCGCCGCCACGTCGTACACCCAGACTTCCTGGGCGAGCCACTCGCGGCTGTAGCCGCCGGCGAGGACGAGCTTCTGGGCCTTGGGGAGCCAGGCGAGGATGTGGCCCGCCCGCGGCGTGGGGCACTTTTCCGGGAACCGCTGCTCCCAGGTCCGGGTCGCGCAGTCGTAGACCCACGTGTCCGAGAGCACGCGGTCGAGTCCGTCGCCGCCGAAGAGGATGATCTTCTTGCGGATGGGGTCGTAGGCGGTCTGCGAGCGTGCGCGGCCCGGCGGCTCAACGGCCAACGCGTCCACCACCTGCTCGAAGACCACCCGCGACGCTCGCACCTCGGCGATGAAGTCGGGCGTGATCGCGCCCGATAGCTTGCCTTGAACCGCTTTGATGGCCGCAACAGCGGCATCGAGGCGCCGAACCGCGATCTTGCGCGCCATTTCTCCGCAGTGGGATAGGGCAACAGCCTTGCGGAGAGCCTCAGCGTCCGCCGCGAGCGCCGCGGCCTGCGCTGCCAGGTCCGCCTTCGCCTCCTGGTCTGTCTCGGTGATTGCGAAGCGGTTGCACACAGCGCCCAGGAGGGCCTTGGCCTGCCAGCGGAGGGCCTTTGCCTTCGTGGTGAGGTCGCGTAGCTCGGGGGAGCCGAACTCGAGCCTTCGCCACTCGTTGTTCTCGATGCTGTAGGCCCAGGTCGCCACGTCGGCGCTCCCGCCGTCGCCGCCGGCGTGGAGGATTTCCTTGTTCACGGGGTCGTAGGACATCGAGCCCCAGACGCGGCAGGTCGCCCGCGGCTTCGCCTTCAGGTCCTCCCACGTGCGGGCCTTGGGGTCGTAGCGAAGCGTCCTGTCGTGGAGATAGGCGTAGATTCTGCCGTCATCCGGCACGTAGCACGACTCGTAGCCCATGCGGGATTCGAGCCATTGGCCGCCCGCGCCGGGGCGAAGGTGTTCGCCATCCTTGTAGAACAGCTCGGGGCCGTTGTAGCCCATCTTGGCGCGCTTCTCGGCGTACTCTTCGCCGACCGGCCCTGATTCGGGCCGCCCGGCCGCCACGTCGGGCGGATAGGCGTTGAGCCACTTGAGCTGGGCGAGGTCGAGTTCTTCGGTGTCGTAGTGGCGTGGGACGTTGCCGCCGTACGCCTGCATGCCGCTGGCCATGACGAACCGCTTGAGGGCGGGCACGTAGAGGAAGAGGGGCTGCTCGCGCCAGCCGGTCTTCGTCACGAGCGCCTTCACCCACGTGTTGGGCGGGGCATCGGCCAGCGAGGCCGGAGTCTCCGGCCCCTTCGCCTCTCCTGCGAGCGCGGCGCCCGCCCAGAGGGCGAGAAGCGGAACGAGTTTGCTCATGGTGGTTCTCCGTCCTGACCCCTCTCCCTCCCAGGGAGAGGGGAGGGTGAGGGTGGGACTTGGGGACTGGACAGGCGCCCAACCCTCCCCCTGCCCCCTCCCTGAGAGGGAGGGGGGTGATTACCCCAACCACTCTCCCTCCCAGGGAGAGGGGAGGGCGAGGGTGGGACTTGGGGACTGGACAGGCGCCCAACCCTCCCCCTGCCCCCTCCCTGAGAGGGAGGGGGGTGGGGTGCCGGATGCTCAGGGCTTCTTGATGAGGAGCTTCTTGGCCTGCTTGAGGGTGTTCTCGCTCTTGGAGATTTCGACGACGCCGCGGAGGGCGGCCTGGACCACCTCGTCGGCCTTGTTCTTCACGCGGTCGGCGATCTGGACGATGGCAGCGGCAGCCTCCTCAGCAATCTCGGCGTCCTTGAGGCAGGACGCGGCAAGGGCGATGGCCTGGGGCTCGCGGACCTCGGTCAGGCCGCCGAGGACCGCCCGCTTCTCCTCGGCGCGCTTGGCGATCTTGAGGGCCTCGCCGTACATCTTCAGTTGCCGAGGGGGCTCGCGCCGCCACGTCTCGGAGCGGGCGAGGGCGACGTAGTTGCGGAGCGCGAGGGCGTGGTGCCGCAGATCGACCGTGGTGGACGCGATCTTGAGCAAGCCGTCGGCCGCCTGAACCATGCCGTTCGGCTCGGTCCAGTTGGCCAGGGCGCGGACCGCTTCATCCTTGACCTTCGCGTCGGGGCTGTCGGCGGCGGCGACGAGGGCCTTGGCCGCGGCGGAGCCGCCGACGCGGCCCAGGATGCGGAGCATGGCGCCCGCGGCTTCGGGGCTTGCGCCGTCGAGCGCAGCGGCGAGTTGATTGGCCACCTGGTCCCTGGCCCGCAGGCCGATGGCGATGAGGGCCTGCTCGGCGGCCCCGCGCTCCTCGGCCTCTTTCGCCTCCTTGAGCATCTTCACGAGGATGGGGGCCTCCCGGTCGCTGCCCGCGGTCTGGAGCGCCCGCGCGGCGGCCGCGCGGACCACGGAGTTGGCATCCTGCGCCGCCGCGAGGATGAGCGGCATCTGGTCGCCCGCGCGGCGCGCGCCGAGGACCTCGATGAGCCTGGCCCTCAGCGCCGCATCGGCGGCGTCCTTCGCCGCCGCGGCGATGGCCGCATTCGTCGCGTCCCCTTTGCACTTGATCAGGCATTCGAAGGCGGCCTGCTGTTCGGCCCGGTCCTTTGCCCCTAGCCGCGCGATGAGGGCCTTTGCGGCGGCCTCGCCGCCGATGGCCGCGGCCGCCTCCATCGCCTCCTGGCGCACACCTTCGTCCTTATCGTCCATCGCCTCGAGCACGGCGGGAAGGGCCTTGGCATCGCCTATGGCGCCCAGGATGAACAGGGCGCCGGCGCGGTCCTTGCCCGCCGACTTCTTCATCAGGGCGACCCATTGCTCGACGGGGGCGCGGCCGGCGAGGGACCTTGCGACCTGTGCGCCCATCGCCCGCACCTGCGGGTCGGGGTCGGCGATGGCCGCGAGAAGCTCAGGCAGCACCTCGTCGCCCGCCACGGCCACCAGGCCGGCCAGGCAGCCGCAGCGGACGTGGCGGCCTGCCCTGCCGGGATACTGCTGCGGGAGCGTGGCGTAGATGCGTTTGGCCTCGTCCTTCTTCCCGGCGTCGGCCAGGCGCTGGGCGAGGCGGAGCGCCGCCTCCGCCAACGTCATCTCGTAGGCGGTCGCCTTGTCGAGCTTGGCCGCGGCCAGCAAGGCGTCCACCGCCTTCGCGTCGCCGATGTCCCCGAGGGCCTCGGCGGCGGCGAGCCGCACGTCGGGGTCCGCGCTCTTCACGTCGGCCAGGATGGCCGGCGCGGCCTCGGCGTCGCGCACCCTTCCGAGGGCCTGGAGAAGTGCCACGCGGTTCCTGCCGCTGGCCTTCGGGAGCGCGGCGCGCAACGGCGGCGCGAGCTTGCGGGCCTCGAGCGCCCGCGCGGCGTAATCGTAAAGCTCAGGGTCAAGGAGGAGCTTGGTGAGGACAGGGACCGGCTCCTCGCCGCCGAGCCAGAGCAGCTCTTCGAGGATGTGCTTCTTGACGATGACGGGCCGCTGGACTTCGAGCGCCGCGGCGAGGGCCTCCGTGACCGTCTTTCGGTCGGCCTCACCGTCGGGCCGCCGCGCGTAGGTGGCCACGGCGTGAAGCAGGTAGTGGGCCTTGTAGTCCTCGACCCTCTCCTGCTGCTTCTTCGGCTCGCCCTCCTTCGCGGGTGGTGGCGTCGGGTCCCTGAGCATGTCCACCAGGGCGGTGATGCTGGCCTTGCCCCCCTGAAGAATGGCATCCACGGCTCTCTGGGCCGTTTCGGGGTCGGGGCCGGTGTGCTTGCCATCCCCGTCCCTATTGGGCATCGAGTTCACGAGGGCCTCAATGTCGGCCTGGCCGCCGAAGGCGACGGCGAGGGCGAGGAGGCCGCACACGACAGATAGCAGCTTGGCGTTCATGGGCTTGCTCCTCGCTCTCACAGGTGCCAGGGGGCGCGCATGGGCTGATGGACGAGGAGGTTCGCCTCCTCGTCCCCGATGACCTCTTCCTTGACGGGGTCGTACTTGATCTTGCGCCCCACGCGGATCGAGATGTTGGCGAGGTGCATGATGGCGGCGGAGCGGTGGCCGGGCTCGGCGGAGCCGCCGGTCTTCTTGCGAGTCTTCACCGCCTCCTCGAAGCTCGGCCACGGCTCGGGGTCGGGCACGGCCAGCACCTTCTTCTGGTCCTCCTCGGAGAGATCGCTGAGGCTCACGTCGCGGGCCTGGCGGCGGTCGTAGGGCTTGCCCCACTCGCCGCTGTTCATGACGAAGACCGTGCCGTCGGCATACGTCAGCTCGGCCCAGCCCCACATGCCGCAGGCCAGCGGATGAGCCGGCGGGGCGAACGACTCGATCTCGACGGCGCTCGTGTCGTCCTTCCCGTAAATCCACTGCACTGGGTCGAAGTGGTGCTGGCCCATGTCGGCCATGCCGCCGCCCTCGTAGTCCCAGTAGCCGCGGTGCGTGCCGCCCACGCGGTGCGGGTGGTAGGGCCGCAGGGGCGCCGGGCCGCAGTACATGTCCCAGTCGAGGCTGTCGGGCACGGGCTGGGGCACGGGGTTCACGTAGCCGCTCCACATCTTCACCTTGAGCCCGCCGTTCTTGATGTGCACGACCGGGCTCTTCTTGAGCAGGCCGCTGGTCATGATCTTGTGCTTCAGGATGGCGTTCCTGTCGCGGATGGCGCCATAGCGGCCGTAGGTGCCCACCTGGATGATCCGCCCGTAGCGCTTCTCGGCTTCGACCACGGCGCGGCCCTCCGCGATGAAGCGCGTGAGCGGCTTCTCGCACACCACGTCCTTCCCGCTCTGCATCGCCGCAATCGAAATCAGCGGGTGCCAGTGCGGCGGCGTGCCGATCGCCACCACGTCTATGTCCCGGCGGTCCATCACCCGCCGGAAGTCGGTGTAGGTCTCCTTTTCGTCCGCCTTGCCCTTGAACTTCACGTCGCACGAGGCGAGGCGGCGGACGTTTCGGCCCAGCCCGCGGAAGGTCCCGCCGCCTTGTCCGCCGCAGCCCACGAGCGCCCCACCCAGCGTGTCGCTCGGCGGTGCCTCTCCCTGGCCCAGCACCTGCCGCGGCACGATGGCGAACGCCGCCGCCGCAGTCAGGCCGCCGAAGAACTCCCGACGCGACCATCCTCTGCCAGCCATGTCAGCCTCCTTTGCCGAATCCGAGCCAGAGCCGTTCTCCCACCGAACCGCTACTTTACTCATTTGTGGCGCGAACGCAAGCGCCCGCGGAGGGCCAAAGGGCCTCCAGCGGTTCGGCGGCGCCGACAACGGCACCAAGACTGCCTAAAGGCAGGACTCCGAACCAGGAGAGCGCCCCGTTTGGAGTCCTGCCTTTAGGCAGTCTTTGCCCCTGTGGACCAAACCGCTGAAGGCCATCTGGACCCAGCGCGCCCCTCACGGCCTGAGGACGAAGAGGCGCTCGATGCCCCACCAGAGGCCCTTGAAGAAGTAGCCGAGCGGGCCGAGGATGGGCCGGCGAGACAGGCTGAGCCGAACCGTCGCAAGGTCCACCTGCCCCTTGAGCGACTTGATCCGCGCCGACATCGAATCCAGGTCCCCCTGCACGCGGTTCAGCTCCGTCTCGATTGCCAGCACGTCCTTGACATCCGTCGCCTTGTCGAGGAGCTGCTTCAGGCGGTCGCGGAGCGCCGCCTTGTTCTTCAGACGGGCCTCCACGTCCACGTACTGCTCCGTCACGTCCTCGGCCTCGACGTTGCGGTAGGTGACCGTGCCGAGGGCCTCGAAGCCGGCCAGCGACTCCTTGAACGCTTTGACAGGCACCCGCAGGGTGAGGCTGGCCTCCTCCTCGCCGCTGTCGGACTTCTGCTCGACGTAGCCGCCGAGCTTCTCGGCCACGGCCGTGGCGTCGGCCACTGCCTTGGGCACGTTCCACACGTCCACGCTCAGCCGCGCCTTCCAGATCAGCATCCGGTCCGCCCGCACGTCGGCCCGGTCGTCGAGCCTGGTCGCCGACTTCTCGCGCGCCCGCGCCCCCGCGGCCGTCGCCTCGTACTGCATGCACCCCGCGAGTGCCAGAACCGCCGCCAGGGCACAGCCGCACAACAACACCTTCCTCATCGGTCACTCCTTCATCCCATGAGCCGAGACAGAACCGCTCCAGCACCGAACTGTTACCTTACTCGTCCGCTCGGCGCGCGCAAGCGCGCCAACGCCAGCTCCGGGTGAAGCCAAAGCGGCGACTTCGTCGCCGCACTCCAAACTCGCCTGCGCCGTGGGCAAGGTGTGGAGTGCGGCATCAAAGATGCCGCTTTGAATCCCCGCGGAGCGTTGGCACTCACAGCCAACGCCGCACCTTGCGGCGGTAGTCGGCCCACGCCTCGCCGAAGGCTTCCTCGAGCCGGGCCTCCTCGAATCGCACGAAAACGATGTCCAGAAAGACAGCGAACGCGATGACGACGGCGTACGGCGTGAGGGAGCCGAGGAGCACCGCGGCGCCCAGCAGGCACAGCACGAAGCCCAGGTAGATCGGGTGCCGGCTCACTCGGAACACCCCGGCCGTCACCAGCGCCTTCGGCCTGCGCAGCGGCTTGACCGTGGTGCCGTGCCGCTTCAGCGACCAGACCGCTGCGCCGACGAGCGCGACGCCCGCCGCCACAGCCCCGACGCCCAGGAGATTCCACGGCGCCGTAATCACCCGCGCCACAGGCCACAGCGCGTCCAGCGCCACAGCGGCCCCGATGCACGCAGCCAGGTAGGCAAGCGGCACGACCTTCGTCAACGTCCCACCTCGCGCCGGCCCATCCTATGGCGCCATCGAACCCCTACTCTACTCATTCCCACAGCCGCTGCAAGCGCCCCGTCAGGCAATCAAAGAGGGACAGGGGAATGGGGACAGGGGAATGAAGACAGAAGAAACCAACATATGAGGATCACGAACCGGCTGCCGGGATGGTTGCCCATGATAGGCACTGGACTCCTCCCTCAACTAGGTCCTTCCGGACACCAATTCCCTTCTTCTCTTCATTCCCCTGTCCCCTATCCCCCTGTCCCTCTTCCGCGCGCTCACGCCGGGCCGAAGCCCTCGTTGCCGGCGATGACCTCGCGGTAGAAGTGGAAGCTGTCCTTGGGCACGCGGCGGCAGTCGCCGTAGTCGCAGTAGACAATGCCAAAGCGCTTGGTGTAGCCGAAGCTCCACTCGAAGTTGTCTATGAGCGACCAGACGAAGTAGCCGCGGAGGTCCACTCCGTCGCGGACCGCCTCGCCGCAGGCGGCGATGTAGCGGCGAAGGAAGTCCACGCGGCCCGGGTCGTGGCAGCGCGTGCCGTCGTCGCTCAGCACGTCGGGCATGGCGCAGCCGTTCTCGGTAACGTAGACCGTCGGGTGCCCATATTCGTCGTCCACCCACTTCAGCAGGCGGTAGATGCCCAGGGGCGTGATGTCCCAGCCCATGTCGGTCTGGGGATAGGGCGATGGCACGTGGGCGAACTGCTCGGGGTGGTTGGGGTCGTGGCGGACGGCGCTCTCGGAGTACATGTTGACGCCGATGAAGTCGAGGGGCTGAGCGATGGCCTCCATATCGCCCTCCTTGATGGGCAGGGGGGCGTCGGGATACGCGTCGAGGAGGCGCTGGGGGTAGTTGCCGCCGAAGAGGGGGTCGAGGAAGAGGCGGGAGCCTTTGTCGCGGGCGCGGTCGGCGGCGAGCACGTCCTCCTCGCGGCGGGTGGCGGGGCGGGTGGCGGCGAGGTTGAGGGTGGTGCCGATCTCGCCCCTGCCGCCGCCTACGCGAAATGCCTGGACGGCGAGGCCGTGGCCGAGGTTGAGGTGGTGCGCCGCGCGGTGGGCGGCGGCGCGGCCGGTGCGGCCTGGGGCGTGGATGCCCAGCTCATAGCCGAGGACGGCGGAGCACCAGGGCTCGTTGAGGGTGATCCAGAAGTCCACCTTGTCGCCGAGCGCGACGAAGCAGGCGGCGGCGTAGTCGGCGAAGTGCTTCGCCGTGTCGCGGGCGGGCCAGCCGCCGGCGTCCTCGAGCGGCTGGGGCAGGTCCCAGTGGTAGAGCGTCACGGCGGGGCGGATGCCGGCCGCGAGCAGGGCGTCGAGGAGGCGGTGATAGTAGTCGAAGCCTTTGGGGTTCTGGGCGCCCGTGCCCTGGGGGAAGATGCGGGGCCAGGCAAGCGAGAAGCGATAGGCGCCCACGCCCAGGTCGCGCATCAGCTTCACGTCCTCGGCATAGCGGTGGAACTGGTCGGAGGCCACGTCGCCCGTGTGGCCGTGCTTCACCTTGCCCGGCGTGCGGCAAAAGGTGTCCCAGATGCTCGGCCCGCGGCCGTCTTCGCTTGCCGCGCCTTCCACCTGGTAGCTTGCCGTCGCCGTGCCCCACAAGAAGCCGTCGGGGAATTGCCACTGTGCCATGTGCCGTTCTCCTGCCTTGTATTGGCGTGGACTGCTCGCCTCCCCACGCAAGCATGCGGATTCGCGGCGAAGGTGTCAAGCCTGATCTTGACGCCTCCCGGGAGCCCGGGAGCGGGTGCAGTAACGGATTTGTGCGCCGAAGCGGGCGTTCCTGTTCGTAGTTCGGCCTTCAGGCGGTCCTCAGGGCTGCCAGGGCGGACAGAAGAGCCGCGTAAACGCCGAACTACGAACGACGGCGGGCGGCGCACAAATCCGTTACTGCACCCCCCGCGAGCCAGGGGCTTGACAATCGCGGGTCGCCCGGCTTACACTTGTGGCCGGGGAGCCGCGACGGCCATAGAGGAGGCGGGGAAGATGAGGGTGCGGGGACTGGCGGCGCTGGCCGCGCTGCGGCTGGCTCTGGCCCCAGGCGCATTGGGCGATGGCTAGGTGCTCGAGAAGTTCGGGTTCGAGGACCGAGCGGGGCAGGTAAAGGTCCACCGGGACGCGCAGACGTTCGAGCGGCAGTGCCGCAGCCGCGGCCTCAACACGCATATCGCAGGGCCGTTCTACGATGTCAAGGAGGGCTGCCCAGGCCACTACCAAATCCACACCGGGCGACCGCCGTTCCTGCCCGGCCCTGTGTCCCTTGACGGCGAGATTCTCAGAATCTCCCCCTTCGAGGCCCGCGGCCGCAGGGCCTACATCGCCGGGCCGTTTCCGTCCAGCCAGCCCTGCGCCGGCTGGTGGGACGTGTACGAGGACCTGGGCCGCGCTCCCGACAAGCCCGACGAGCCGGCCCCCGAGCCCGAGAAGCCAGAGGAGCCGCCACCCGAGAAGGCGGCCCCGCCGCAGCCGGAGGCCAAGCCCGAGGCAGGCGCGCTCCCCGCGCAGGTCTACGTCACCGTCGCCAGGGTCAACCTGTTCGAGAAGCCCCAGGCCGGCTCCGGGGCGGCTGGGACGGCTGCCAAGGGGGCCGCCCTGCGCGTCTGGGCCGAGGAGGGCGTCTGGTACTTCGTCTCCCTGCCCGACGGCACGACCGGCTGGGTGCCCAAGGCATTCACCACGCCTACGGCGCCCCAGCCGTGAGCGTGGGCCGGCGCCGGGCATCGCCGCTGGGGGAAGTGACGCGGCGGCGGGTGGTGCCGCGAACCTAAGTCATTGCAGTCACAGAAGATACGGCTGGGGTGCCGCCCCGCGCGCCCTCGTTTCTTGCGCCGGAGTCCCCTCCTGGGCTATCCTTGCTAATGAGTTCCTGTTGCCGAAAGCCTGGTTCGCCGAGCACGCGCTGTGCCGGCAAGGCGAAGACTGGCTGAAGCCAGGACTCCGAACGCGTTCTCTGGTTGTTTGGAGTCCTGCCTTTAGGCAGTCTCGGCTTTCCGCAACAGGAACTGATGGAGGCCGATCCCCCGGTCGCTGGCGCCACGGAGGGTGGATGCCGTGGGCAGTTCGCTTCCCGCCGCGTTGCTTGTGGCTCTCGCGTCGCTCCTCGGCAACCCTGCGCCGCCGCTGGGCCGCTGGGGCTTCGAGCATGGCACCGATGGCTGGGCCTCGCGCGACGCCCGCCTCGGGCGGACCGAGGAGCAGGCGCGGGAAGGCGGCTGGGCGCTCAAGGTGGACGTGGCGTTCCCGCGCCCCGCGTCGCTCTCGCGCCGCGCCGGCTTCGACGTTGACCTCGCGGGCGACCTCACCTATCACGTCTACGTGCCCGACGATGCGCCCGAGGCCATCCACACGCTGGTGTTCCTGAAGGACAAGGACGGCCTGTGGTTCCAGCACCTGTTCGCGGCGCCGTTGAAGCCGGGCCGGTGGAACGAGGTGCGGCTGGACATCTCGCCGTCAAGCCCCCAGCTCCGGCCCTCGGGCCACCACGGCGTCTGGGGCGCCGCCGCGGCGCACCAGGTCACGGAACTCGGCATCAGCTTCTTCTGCCAGGACCGCTTCAACGGCTCCCTTCTCCTCGACGACGTGCAGGTGGCGAGGGCGGCCCCCGGCCGCCCAGCCCTGCGAGTGGTGGACCTGCGCGAGAGCAGCCCGGAAGTCGGTCGCTACGAGAAGCTCGAACTCACCTTCGGCCTCACCCGCGAGGTGCGGAACCCCTTCGACCCCGACGAGATTCAGGTTGACGCCACATTCGTTGACCCGGCGGGCATGGCGAAGACGGTCCCCGCGTTCTACCACCAGGACTTCGTGCACCGCATCGAGAACGGCCGCGAGGAGCTGACACCCGTCGGCCCGGCGGGCTGGAGGGTTCGCTACGCCCCGACGGCCCTCGGCCGCCACGAGTACTTCCTCACGGTCGTCCACAAGCCGGCCGACGGCGAGGCCGAGCGCCTGGCCACGGGCCGCCGCGCCTTCACCTGCGTCGAGTCCAAGAGCCCCGGCTTCGTCCGCGTGTCGCAGGCCGACCCCGCTTACTTCGAGTTCTCGAACGGCGAGTGGTTCTATCCCATCGGCCACAACGTCCACGCCCCGGCCGACGCCAGCCCGCGCGCCGAGGCGCTCCAGCGGGCCATCGGCGCCGAACCGCTCCCCAACCGCGGTACCTTCTCCTACGACGACCTGTTCGCCAAGATGGCCGCCAACGGCGAGAACATCGCAGAGGTCTGGATGAGCGCCTGGTGGCTCGGACTCGAATGGAACGCCGACTGGCGGGGCTACCACGGCGTCGGCCGCTACAACCTCGAGAACGCCTGGAAGCTCGACCGCCTCCTCGCCCTGGCCGAGAAGCACGGCCTCTACCTCCACCTCGTCGTGGACAACCACGGCAAGTGCTCCACCTGGTGCGACCCCGAGTGGGAGGACAACCCGTTCAACGAGCGCAACGGCGGCTTCCTGGCCAGCCCCGAGGACTACTTCCGCAGCCCCCTCGCCCGCGAGTGGCACAAGAAGAAGCTCCGCTACCTCATCGCCCGCTGGGGCTACTCGGCCCGCATCGCCGGCCTCGAGCTCTGGAGCGAGATTGACCTCGTGGGCGACTCCTATGACTTCTACAAGAAGGCCGAGGCCCTCAAGCTCAAGACCCAGTGGCACGCCGAAATGAGCGA